>NZ_JBJGZQ010000029.1:0-78174 GCF_054050595.1 Geodermatophilus sp. SYSU D00779 | reverse complement strand
CCCCCCCCCCCCCCCCCCCCCCCCCCCCCCCCCCCCCCCCCCCCCCCCCCCCCCCCCCCCCCCCCCCCCCCCCCCCCACCCCCCCCACCCCCCCCGCCCCCCCCCCCCCCCCCCCCCCCCCCCCCCCCCCCCCCCCCCCCCCCCCCCCCCCCCCCCCCACGGCGAGCCAGGACGGCGGAGGTGCTCCCTCCGCGCCCTCACCGGAACTTGGAGGTGAGGCTCTCCATCGTCCGGCCGACAGATGCGATCTTCACGTGCGAGATCCCGGTCGACGCGCCCGCCGCCAGCATCGCCTCGTGCGCGGCCCGCAGCGTCGTCCAGACGGCGTCGTCGTCCCCCTCCAGGGTCGTGCCCAGGGCACTCACCTCGTGGCGCAGGCCGGACGCCTGGATGACCCGGACCGCCGCCTCGACGTACGCGTGCGGGTCCTCGGGCGTCCCGGCCGGCGAGGGCGCGACCTGGATCTCGGCTATCACGGCCGCTCCTCGACCACCTCGGCGACGCCGCCCTCGGAACGCTCGGCGAGCACGGCCGTCCACTCGGCGATCCGCCGGGCGACGTCCTGCTCGGTGAGGCCGGCGTCGGCCAGCACCTGGCCGACGCTGCCGTGCTCGAGGAAGGCCTGCGGCAGGCCCAGCGACCGCAGCGGGACGTCGACGCCGCGGTCCTGCAGCGCCTGCGTGAGCGTGGTGCCCACGCCGCCGGCCCGGCCACCGTCCTCGACGGTGACCACCAGCCGGAAACCGGACGCCAGCGCCACGAGCTCCTCGGAGACCGGCAGCACCCAGCGCGGGTCGACGACGGTCACGTCGATGCCGTGGTCGGCGGCGCGCTCGGCGGCGGCCAGGCACACCGGGACCATCGAGCCGACCGCGACCAGCAGCACCTCCTGCTGCGCACCGCGGCGCAGCACGTCGACCGGGCCGCGCCGCTCCAGCGCCGGGACGTCGACCGGCGGGACCCCCTTCGGGAAGCGGACGACGCTCGGCCCGTCGGTCACCTCGACCGCCTCGCGCAGCGCTTCCCGCAGCGTCGCCTCGTCCCGCGGCGCGGCCAGCCGCAGCCCGGGGACGACGGAGAGGATCGACATGTCCCACATGCCGTTGTGCGAGGCGCCGTCGCTGCCGGTGACGCCGGCCCGGTCCAGGACGACGGTGACCGGCTGGCGGTGCAGCGCGACGTCCATGAGCAGCTGGTCGAAGGCCCGGTTGAGGAAGGTCGAGTAGACCGCGACGACCGGGTGCAGCCCGCCCATCGCCAGGCCCGCGGCCGAGGTGAGCGCGTGCTGCTCGGCGATGCCGACGTCGTAGGTCCGCTCCGGGAAGCGCTCGGCGAAGGCGGCCAGGCCGGTCGGGTGCAGCATCGCCGCGGTGATGGCGACGACGTCGGAGCGCTCGGCGCCGATGCGCACCAGCTCGTCGGAGAAGGCCGTCGTCCAGTCCCGGCCCTTGGCGGCCGGGCTCGCCCCGCTGTCGGGGTCGAAGACGCCGGTGGCGTGCCAGGCGTCGATCTGGTCGGTCTCGGCCGGCGGGTAGCCGAAGCCCTTGGTGGTGACGGCGTGCACGATGACCGGCCCGCCGAAGGAGCGGGCGCGGCGCAGCGCGGACTCCATCGCCCGGACGTCGTGCCCGTCGACCGGGCCGATGTACTTCAGGCCGAGGTCCTCGAACATGCCCTGCGGCGAGAGCACGTCCTTGAGGCCCTTCTTGATGGCGTGCAGCGCGTCGTAGAGCGCCGAGCCGACCACCGGGGCGCGGTGCAGCGCCTGGCGGACCTGCAGCAGCGCCTGCTCGTAGCCCGGGCGCAGCCGCAGCGAGGCCAGTGCGTCGGCGACGCCGCCGATCGTGGGCGAGTAGGAGCGGCCGTTGTCGTTGACGACGATGACCACCGGGCGGTCCTGGGCACCGGCGATGTTGTTCAGCGCCTCCCAGGCCATGCCGCCGGTGAGCGCGCCGTCGCCGATGACGGCGACCACGGGGCGCTGCTCGCCGCGGACGGCGAATGCCTTGGCCAGCCCGTCGGCGTAGGACAGCGAGGTGGAGGCGTGGCTGTTCTCCACCCAGTCGTGCTCGCTCTCGGCGCGGCTCGGGTAGCCGGAGAGGCCGCCGCGCTGGCGCAGCCGCGCGAAGTCCGGCACGCGGCCGGTGAGCATCTTGTGCACGTAGCTCTGGTGGCCGGTGTCGAAGACGATCGGCTCGCGCGGGGAGTCGAAGACCCGGTGCAGGGCGATGGTCAGCTCGACCGCACCGAGGTTGGGCCCGAGGTGCCCACCGGTCCGGGCGACGCTGGTGACCAGTGCGTCGCGGATCTCGGCGGCGAGTGCAGGCAGCTGCTCGGCCGGCAGCGCCTTCAGGTCGTCGGGGCTGTGGAGCGATCGCAGGAGCGACACGAGGTGGTGCGTCCTCTCCATCGGCGGCAGGTGCGGCATCGCTTCGGCCGCCGACCCACTGTATCCGCGCTTTCCTCCCCCTTCCGGTCGAGCACCGGGGCTGGATGCAGGCTCACAGCCGCGGCACCCACCGCTCGCCCCGGAGCGCACCGGCCACCGCCTCGATCCCGCGGGCGGCGGCCGCCAGCCGGGCGCCCTCCCGCTCGTACGCGGTGATCGCCGCCTCCATCGCATCGGCCGGCAGCTCGTCGGCGAGCTCCACCCGTACCGTGCGCCACCCCGCCCGCGCCGCCTCCAGCCCGGCGGCGACGTGGTCGCGGGCGAAGCGGGCGAGCAGCACCGGGTAGCGGCGCAGCACCTCGTGCGCCCGGTAGTCCGGCGGCACCAGGTCGAACAGCCAGGCCACCGCGGTGCGCTCCCAGTCGGGGGCGCCGGGCGGTCGCACGGCGGCGGGCCAGCCCGGCGGCAGCGAAGCGTCCACCGCAGCAGTCTGCCGCACCGGTCGAACGCACGTTCGATCCCCCGACCCGGTCAGCGGCGAGACCGGCGATCCCGCACGGAACAGGCCCCGTGGCCGTGCGAGATCGGCGATCTCGCCGGGGGCGAGGAGGTCCTCTCTCAGGAGGTGGGGCGCTTGAGCCAGAACTGCTCGAAGCCCCAGGTGCCCGCGCCGCTGGAGTGGTAGCTCACGAGCTCCCAGCCCTCGCTCCCCAGCCGGTTGAGCACCGAGCTGGTGTCACCCGCCTGACGCTCCAGCTGGCCGCCGGGGAGCTTGACGCTCACCCCTGCCCGCTGCGACTCCGCGTCGTTGGCCGTGATGACCGAGGCGTACTCCCAGGTGGTCACGGGAAGTCACCGTAGTCGGTCGCCCTCCTCCCCGGGCCGGCCGCCCGGATCCCGGCCGGACCCTTCCGTCACGGCGCCGTCCGGGTTACCGTCACCTTGCGCGGCCGTCCGAACGCTCTGCGTGTGCAGAGCCGAGTGCCGCCCTCCCGGGCTCTCCGCCCGACCGCCGCACCACACCCGCCACCCGCACCGCCGAGGGGACCACCCGCATGCTCCGCCTGTCGCGCCCGCACCCCGAGGGCGCCCGCCCGCCCCGGTTCGCGACGACCGCCCTCGGGATGCTGTCCTTCGTCGGCATGGCCGCCGGCCTGGGCGCCGTCGCGGCCGACGACGGTGGGGTGTCCGGGCCGGGCACCACGGCGGTGCACGGCACGGTCGACGCCGCCCACAGCGGCGTCGGGGACGCCGTCCGGGCCGGGGAGGTCGGCGACGCCGTCCGGGCCGGGGAGATCGGGGACGCCGAGCGCGCCCGTGACGTCGGCGACGCCGTCCGCACGGCCGAGAGCGAGACCCCGGTCCCCTCCTCCGCCGCACCGCTGCCCGCGGACGCCGGGACGACCATCGTCGCCGGGGCGCCCATCGCCGCCGGGACGCCGACCGCCGCCGGGACACCGGCCTCCACGCCCGCCGCCGACAGCCCCTCGCCGACCCCCTCGCCGGCGCAGCAGCCGGCGCCCGCTGCGTCGCCGTCGGTCGCGTCGTCCTCCACCCCGGCACCGCGGGCCCCGGCGCCGGCCGTCCCGCAGCCGGCTGTCCCGCAGCCGGCAGTCCCGCAGCCGGCCGTCCCCCAGCCGGTCGCCCCGGCCCCGACCGTGCAGGCCGCCGTCCCCGCCGTCCCGCAGGCGGTGCCGTCGACCCCGTCGGCAGCGCCGACGCCGACGGAGGCCACGGAGACCGCGACGGCCCCCGCCCCGGACCGCGGGAACGGGGACCGCAAGCAGGAGAAGCAGAAGAAGCGCGACCGGGACTGACCCGTCAGGCGCGCTCGAGCAGCGCCACGCACTCCACGTGCGCGGTCATCGGGAAGGCGTCGAAGCCGCGCAGCCCGGTCAGCCGGTAGCCGCCCGCGGCGAACGCGGCGACGTCGCGCGCCAGTGCCGCCGGGTCGCAGGCCACGTAGACCACCGCGCGCGGACCAGCGCCGGCGAGCACCCGGCTGACCGCCGCCCCGGCGCCGGCCCGCGGCGGGTCGAGGACGACGACGTCGGGGGCCCCGCCCAGCTCGGCGAGCAGCTCGGTGAGCCCCTCGGCGTCCACCTCGCCCTGCCAGACCTCCGCCTGCGGCAGCGCGGCGAGGTTGGCCTCGGCGGCGGCGCAGGCGGCCTCGTCGGCCTCCACGCAGACCACCCGGCCCGCATCCCCGGCCGCGGGCGCGAGCGCGCCGCCGAACAGCCCCGCCCCGGCGTAGAGGTCGAGCACTGTCTCGCCCGCCCGCACGCCGGCGAACTCGGCCACGGTCGCGGTGAGCGCGTCGGCCGCGGCGGGGTGCACCTGCCAGAAGCCGGTGCCCTCGACCTCCCAGTCGCGCCCGGCGGCCCAGCGCGTGGCCCGGCCGGCCGGCGCCGTGCCGTCGTCCCGCCCGCCCTCGTCCTCGCCGGCACGCAGCACCCGCGTCGACTGCGGTCGGCCCCGGCGGTCGAGCCGGGTGGTGGTCACCGTGCCGGCGGAGTCGACGGCGACGTCCACCGCGCCGGCGCCCGGCCAGCGGCGGTCGAGGACGGCGGCCGCGGCCGGCTGCACGGTGATCGGGCAGTCGTCGAGCAGCACCAGGTCGTGCGAGCGGTGCCGGCGCAGCCCCGGGGCCCCGGCGCGGTCGACGGCGAACCGGGCGCGGGTGCGCCAGCGCAGCGGACCGCCGGGCAACGCCTCGACGACGAGGTCGCGCACGACGGCGTCGTCCCCGGACAGTCCGCCCAGCCGGGTCAGCTGCTCGCGGACCACCGCGGCCTTGAGCCCCAACTGCCCCTCGTGCTTGACGTGCTGCCAGTCGCAGCCCCCGCAGCGTCCCGGGCCGCTGTACGGGCAGGGCCGCGGCACCCGGTCGGGAGCGGCCTCGAGCACCTCGACGGCGTCGGCGCGGCAGAAGCCGGGCTGCCGGTCCTCGGTGACCCGGACGACGACCCGCTCGCCGGGCAGCGTGTGCCGCACGAAGACGACCCGTCCCTCGTGCCGGGCGACGCAGTGCCCGCCGTGGGCCACCGGGCCGACGGTCACCTCGAACTCGCGGCCGGTCCACCCGCTCCCGCGGTCGGGGCCCGCTGCCCGCTTCCGGCCCCGCTGCAGGGCCCCGCCGCGAGCCCGATCGGCCCCGTCCCGGGCCCCGGCCTGAGCGTGCGAAGGCTGGGGAGGACGGGGTCCTTCTCCGGGGGCAGCGGGGTCCTTGCCGGAGGGGTCAGGAGGACGGGGTCCTCCACCGTCATCCATAGGGCGTGTGCTCCGCCTCGTCGGTCAGGCCCCGGCGCAGGTCACCGGGCGCCGGTCCGATGCCGCGCAGTCCGGCGTCCTCCCGGCCGATCGAGCTCTCCAGCTGCCAGGGCACCGTGGTGATCATGACGCCGGGCTGGAACTGCAGGCGGGCGCGCAGCCGCAGCGCGCTCTGGTTGTGCAGCACGTTCTCCCACCAGTGGCCGACGACGTACTGCGGCACGAAGACGACCACCAGCTCGCGTGGGCTGTCCCGGCGGATCGACTTGACGAAGTCCACGACCGGCCGGGTGATCTCCCGGTACGGCGACTCCACCACCGTCAGGGGCACGGGGATGTCGTAGCGCTCCCACTGCTGCTGCAGGGCCCGCGTCTCGGCGTCGTCCACGTTGACCGTCAGCGCGGTGAGGTGGTCGGGCCGGGTCGCCCGGGCGAAGGCCAGCGCCCGCAACGTCGGCTTGTGGACCTTGGAGACGAGCACGACGGCGTGCACCTTGCTCGGCAGCAGCCGCGAGTCGGTGTCGGGCACCAGCTGCTCGGCGACGTGCGAGTAGTGCCGGTCGATCGCCTTCATCAGCAGGAACAGCACCGGCATCACCAGCAGGACCAGCCACGCCCCGCGGGTGAACTTGGTGACGACGATGATCAGCAGCACGATCGTGGTCAGGCTGCCGCCGACGGCGTTGATCGCCTGCGACCGGCGGATGCGGCGGCGGGCCTGCGCGTCGTCCTCCGAGCGCAGCTCCCGGTTCCAGTGCCGGACCATCCCCCACTGACCGATGGTGAAGCTGGTGAAGACCCCGACGATGTACATCTGGATCAGCCGGTTGACGTCGGCGTCGAAGGCGGCGATGAGCAGCGCGGCGAACCCGGCCAGCAGCAGGATGCCGTTGCTGTAGACCAGCTTGTCGCCGCGGGTGTGCAGCTGCCGGGGCAGGAAGCGGTCCTGGGCCAGCACCGAGCCCAGCAGCGGGAAGCCGTTGAACGCGGTGTTGGCCGCCAGGATGAGGATCAGCGCGGTGGCCGCCTGGATGTAGAAGAAGCCCGGAGACGTCGGCCCGCCGAACGTCGCGGCGGCCAGCTGCGCGATGACCGTCCGCTGCGGCTCGGTCTCGCAGGCGGTGAAGCCCACCAGGTCGCACGGGTGCTCGGCGTACTTCACGTCGGCCGCGAGGGCCAGCGCGGTGACGCCGGAGAACATCGTCGCGGCGATGCCGCCCATGAGCGCGAGCGTGGTGGCGGCGTTGCGGCTCTTCGGCGGCTTGAACGCCGGGACGCCGTTGGCGATCGCCTCGACGCCGGTGAGGGCCGTGCACCCGGAGGCGAAGGCGCGCAGCACGAAGAAGACCAGCGCCAGGCCGGTCACCTGCTCGAACCCGGGCTCGGGGGTGATCGCGTATCCCGCGCTCTCCGCGACGACCGGGGAGTCGGTGAACAGGTCGCGCACCAACCCGGTGACGATCATCACCATGATGCCGGAGATGAACAGGTAGGTCGGGACGGCGAAGGTGCGGCCGGACTCGCGCAGGCCGCGCAGGTTGGCCGCCGCGAGCAGCGCCACCAGCCCGACGGCGAGTGCGACGCGGTGCTCGTTCAGCGCCGGGAACGCCGAGATGATGTTGTCGGTGCCGGCCGCCACCGACACCGCCACGGTGAGCACGTAGTCCACGAGCAGTGCGCTGGCCACGGTGAGCCCGGCGAACTGCCCGTGGTTCTTCATGGCGACCTCGTAGTCGCCGCCGCCCGAGGGATAGGCCCGCACCACCTGGCGGTACGAGAGGACGACGGTCACCAGCAGCAGGACGACGGCGATCGCCAGCCAGGGGGCCAGGTAGAGGAACGCCGTCCCGGCCAGGGTGAGGACGATGAGGATCTCCTGCGTGGCGTAGGCCACGGAGGAGAGCGGGTCGCTGGCGAAGATGGGCAACGCCAGGCGCTTGGGCAGCAGGGACTCGCCGAGCCGGTCGCTGCGCACGGGACGGCCCAGGACGAGGCGCTTCGGGAGTTGTCCGAGATCGGACAGCGTTGGCACGGCGGCGATGGTACGGACGCCGGGACCCCTCCCGCCCGCGTCCGGAGGGTGAGTTGTGGCGCTGCGGACCGCGGTCCCACCGCGGTCCAGGTGTAGCTTCGCGGCCGGACACGCGCCGGGTCCGACCCTGGCGCACCGCACTCGTGAGCTCGGGAGTTGCTCGTGCACGTGGTCGTGATGGGCTGCGGCCGCGTCGGGTCGGCGATCGCCCGCCGGCTCGAGGAGGTCGGCCACAGCGTGGCCGTGATCGACCAGGACCCGGAGGCCTTCCGCCGGCTGGGCCCGGACTTCACCGGCCGCCAGGTCACCGGCCTGGGCTTCGACCGCCAGACGCTGCTCGACGCCGGCATCGACTCCGCCGGCGCCTTCGCCGCGGTCAGCAGCGGCGACAACTCCAACATCATCAGCGCGCGCGTGGCCCGCGAGACCTTCGGCGTCCAGCACGTCGTGGCCCGCATCTACGACTCCAAGCGCGCCGAGGTCTACGAGCGGATGGGCATCCCCAGCGTCGCGACCGTCCCGTGGACGGTGAACCGGCTGCTGCGCGAGCTGCTCTCGGTCAAGGTCAGCGAGCTGTGGCGCGAGCCCACCGGGCAGGTGCTGCTCATGCGGGTCACCGTCACCGAGCCGTGGGTCGGCAAGCGGCTGGCCGAGCTGGAGGCCGCCTCCGGGGCGCGGGCCGCCTGGCTGGTCCGCTACGGCGAGGCCCAGCTGCCCACCGTGGGAACCGTGCTGCAGGACGGCGACCAGCTCGTGGTCGCCTCGACCGACGCGATCACCCAGCGGGTGCACCAGGTCGTCGAGCAGGGCCCCACGGGAGGGGGACACTGATGCGGGTCGCCATCGTGGGCGCGGGCGCCGTCGGGCGCTCGATCGCCGGGGAGCTGCTGTCCAACGGGCACACCGTGATGCTCATCGAGAAGGACGGCCGCAAGGTCCGCACCCGGGCGGTGCCCGGCGCCGAGTGGGTGCAGGCCGACGCGTGCGAGGTCTCCTCCCTCGAGGAGGCGCAGCTGGCCACCTGCGACGTCGTCGTGGCCGCGACCGGCGACGACAAGGCGAACCTGGTGGTCTCGCTGCTGGCCAAGACCGAGTTCGCGGTCAACCGCGTCGTCGCCCGGGTCAAGGACCCGCGCAACGAGTGGCTCTACACCGAGGCGTGGGGCGTCGACGTCGCCGTCTCGACCCCGCGGGTGCTCGCCGCGCTGGTCGAGGAGGCGGTGACCGTCGGCGACGTCGTCCGGCTGATGAGCTTCCGCAAGGGCGCGGCCAACCTGGTCGAGATCACCCTCGCCGAGGACACCCCGTGGGCCGGGAAGCCGCTGCGCGAGGTGCCCCTGCCGCGGGAGACGGTGCTCACCGCCGTCCTGCGCGGCGACCGGGTCATCACCCCCACCCCGGACGAGCCGCTCGAGGTCGGCGACGAGCTGCTGTTCGTCACCCACGCCGACGTCGAGGATCAGCTGCAGCAGGTGCTCTCCCCCGCGACCTCGCTCTAGGAGGACCCCCTGCCCCCACCGAGCACCCCGTCCTCATCCCTCGCAGGCTCTGGACGGACCCTCTGGACGAGGCCGGCGGCGGGCCCCTGCAGGGGCCGCTAGGCGGCGTCGGCCCGGTGCCGGTGCAGCCGGGACACCACCCACAGCGTCACCACGACCTCGACGGCGGTGACCGGCAGGCCCAGCAGCAGCGAGGCGGTGCCCAGCAGCTCCACCTCGTCGGCGCGGTAGAGCACCCACTGGACGGCGACGCGGACCAGGAAGACCACGCCCCACATCAGCGTCAGCCAGGAGTAGGCGCGCACCATCCGCGGGTCGTCGCGCCAGTGCCGCTCCGGTACGGGGTCGGCCGGGCGGGCGCCGGTCGCGGGGTCCGGCGGTGACCGGTGGTGCAGCGTCGCGTTGACCCGGTCGATGCGGCGGCGCAGACCCGGCATCGAGTGCGACGCCATCGAGCCCAGGTGGCTGGGGGCGAGGAACTCGGCGACCACGCCGACCAGCGGCCAGCGGACGGCGATCGAGCCGATCAGCACCACGCCGAGGGCGGCGTTGCGGATCAGGCCGGGGACGAAGAAGTCGCGGGCCTGACCCGAGGCGGCGGCGATGGCCACGGCGATCGCGACGCCGAAGAGCCCGCTGAAGGCCTGCTGCACGCTCTCCCGCCGCACCAGGCGCAGCGCGAAGAGCAGGACGGCGACGGCGAGCGCGGACCAGATGCCGGCGCGCAGCCCGGCCAGGGAGTTGGCCACGATGAACGCGACCGTGGGCAGCGTGGCGTCGAGCATGCCGCGCCAGCCGCCGAGCTGGTCGAGGACCAGGTGCCGGTCGAAGGCCAGGCCCTGCGGCCCGGTCCCGGCGCCGTCCGCGGGACGCGCCGGACCGGGGCGCCCCTCCCCCTCGGGCGCAGCCGTCACCCGGCGCTCAGCTCGTACCGGGGGTTGTAGATGACCTGCCGCCCGTCGAAGGAGGCGAAGCGGCCGTGCGCGGTGAGCGAGCGGCCGGGCTCGATGCCGGGGATCCGCCGGCGGCCGAGCCACACGAGGGTGACCGAGCCGGAACCGTCGAACAGCTCCGCCTCCAGGGTGGGCACCGTCTCCCGCGGCGTGTAGACGACCGACTTCAGCCGGCCGGTCACGGTGACGACGGCACCCTTGCGGCAGGCGCTGACCGCCTCGCAGCCGGCGTTCGCCGACCCCGCGCGCAGCTCCTCCGCGTCGATGGTCTGGTCGTCGGCGGTCAGCCGCTGCAGCGTCCGCGTGAACCAACCGCCCTGGCGTGTCTGCGTCACGGCCCCAGCGTAGAACCGCCGGGCACGCCCTCGGCGCGCGACCGCAGCCAGTCCCGGACCAGCGCCCACGGCTCCCCCGCCGGGTCGATGAGCACCATGTGGTCACCCGGCACGAGCCGCACGTCGACCGCTGCGCCCTGCGCCGCGGCGGCCGCCGCGTAGCGGGTGCTCTGCTCGGCCGGGACGACGTCGTCGCCGGTGCCGTGCACGCACAGCAGGTCGACGCCGGCCGGGACCAGCCGCACCGGGTCGGCCGTCGCGTAGCGCTCCGGCGCGTCCGCGGGCTCGGCGCCGAGCAGGTCCTGCACCGCCCCGTCGCCCAGCCGCTGCGCCGCGGCGCGCTCGAGGTCGAGCACCCCGGCCTGCAGCACGGCGGCGGCCACCCGGACCCGCGGCCGCGCACCCGGCGCCCCCTCCGGCAGCCGCGACCGCCCGGCCGCCCAGGCGGCCAGGTGCCCGCCGGCGGAGTGCCCGACGACCGCGACGTCGGAGAGGTCCAGCCGGTCGGCGCCCGCCAGGTCCGGGAGCGTGTCGAGCGCCGCGGCGACGTCCTCCAGGGTGGCCGGCCAGCCGCCGCCGGCGCCGACCCGGCGGTACTCGACCGCGACCGCGGCGAGGCCGGCCTCGGCCAGGTCCGCGGCGAGCGGCCGGGCCAGCTCGACGCCGTACGCGGCCCGCCAGAAGCCGCCGTGCAGCACGACCGCCACGGGCGCCGGGCCGGTGCCCGCGGGCAGCGTCAGTTCGAGGACCTGGTCGGGGTGCCGCCCGTAGGCGGTGCGGACGGCGCTCACGAGCGCGCTCACGTGCCGGGCGCGGCCGGCGGCGGGGTCCCCGGCTGGCGGACGGCCTGCTGCGCGGCCAGCTGCGCGGCGGCCTGCGGCGGGAGGGTCAGCGGCAGCTGCTCGCGGACCGGCATCGGCGCGCTCCCGCGGACGACGACGATCTGCCGGAACGCCTGCTCCAGCGCCGCCGCGGCCTCCGGGTTCTCCGCCGCCGGACCGCTGATCATGCCGCGCAGGAACCAGCGGGGGCCGTCGACGCCGACGAAGCGGGCGGGCCGGCGCACCGGAGCGGGCGCGGGCTGGCCGGGCTGCGCCGGCGGGGTCGCCCGCACGAAACCGGCCAGCTCCGGCCCGAACGGCCCGTCGACCTCCTCGAGGTGCCCGCCCTGCCCCGAGGCGCTGCGGGCGAGGTCCGCGCGGACGTCGTCCCAGATGCCGGCCGCGCGGGGCGCGGCGAACACCGCCACCTGCAGCAGCGAGTCGCCGTAGCGCAGCGTGGCGCCGACGACCTTCTGCTGGGCGTTGACGTCGACCCGCAGCTCCGTGCCGGGGACCGCCGGCAGCAGCAGCGAGCCCAGGTCGATGCGGGCGACCCCGTCGTCCGGGGCGTCGGCGGAGTCCCACGGCCCCGTGGTCGCCGCGACCTCGCGGACCTTGTGCTGCGGCTCCGGCGGCACCCCGCGCTCGCGCAGGCTGCGGTCGATCCGGTTGCGTCGCCGTCCGAACGGCATGTCAGTCGGTCCCCTTCTCCTGGACGCTCGCGTGCCCGCCGGTCGACCCGTGGCCCCCGGCGCCCCGCGCGCTCTCCGGCAGCTGCTCGACCGGGACGAAGCGGGCGCGCACGACCGGCTGCACCACCAGCTGGGCCACGCGGTCGCCGCGGCGCAGCGTCAGCGGCGTCGTCGGGTCGAGGTTGACCAGGTTGACCTTGACCTCCCCGCGGTAACCGGCGTCGATGGTGCCCGGGGCGTTCACCAGGGAGAGGCCCACCCGGTGGGCCAGGCCCGAGCGGGGGTGCACGAAGCCGGCGTAGCCCTCCGGGATGGCGACCGCGACGCCGGTGCCCACCAGCGCGCGCTGCAACGGCGCGAGCTCGAGGTCCTCGGCGATCGCCAGGTCGGCGCCCGCGTCCCCGGGCAGGGCGTAGGCGGGGACGACGTCCTCCGGGGAGGACAGCCGCACCGGGACCTCCACCTCGGGGACGGCGGGGTGGGAGGGGTCGGGCACGTCCGCGACCCTATAAGGGCCACCCTCCTCCCCCGCCCCGCGAGTGGCAGGGCCGCGTCGAGCGACGTCCCGGCCCCGTCCCGGGTCCTGCCCCGAGCGTGCGAGGGGTGGGGAGGACGGGGTCTTCTTCAGGGGCGGGGACGGCGCAGGTCGGCGAGCACCCGGCGGGCCAGGGCCTCGGTCGCCTTCCGGTTGGCCCGGCCGCCGAGGGCCGCGCCGACCAGGAAGGGAGCCGCGCCGGGGACGCTGCGGGCCATCCGCCGGGTCATCCGGCGGCTGAGCGTGCGCAGGCCGGCCGAGCCCAGGACCGCGCCCAGCCGGGGGACGACGGACTCCTCGACCGCGCGCTGCCGCGTCCAGCTCGACAGGTAGGCCAGCGCGCGGTCGCGGGCGTCGCCGGGAGCGGGCCGGCCGTACAGCTCGTGCAGCTCGCCGAGCAGGACGAGCTCGACGGCGGCGGTGAGCACCGTCTCCGCGCCGAGCTCCAGGGGCAGCGCCAGCAACGAGGGCGGGGCGAGCCACGCGGCCGCGGACAGCCCGCCGGTCGCGGCGCCGATGCCGGCGGTCAGCGTCGCGGCCCGGGAGACCAGCGCGTCGGCGATCTCGTCGTCCGTGGCGCCGGGGTGGGCCGCGCGCAGCCGGGCGGCGTCCCGGATCGGCAGCCGCGGGGCGGCGGTGGCCAGCAGGTCGCCCAGCAACGCACTGGGGGTGCGGGAGCCCCCGCCGTCGTCCGCACCGGACGGCGCGGTGTCCCGGGCGCCGCGGCCGACGCGCGACCCGGCGGCCGCGACCGCGGCGACGACGTCGCGCAGCGTCGCCGCGGTCGAACGGCGCCCCTCGGTGGGCGGCTCGCTCGCCCCGCCCACCAGGCCGGACACGGCCTCGGCGAGCAGCCGGCCGGCCCGCGCGAGCGGGCCCTCCTCCGCGGGCGGGGCCGTGGGTCCACCGGCCGCGCCGGGCACGACCGGGCGCGGAGGCGGGACGTCCCGCACTGGCACGGTGCGATCGCCGTGGTCCGTCACTGGTGCCTCACTCCTCCGGTCGACGTGCCGCGGTACGGCCTCGTTGCAGGGTCCCGCCGCGAACCCGGTGACGCGCTGGAACGACCCTCCTGCGAGGGCCGCCCCGAGCGCCGGCGAGGGGTGGGGGCAGGAGGGTCCTCCGTCAGGCGGCGCAGTCCCGGCAGAACAGCTGGTCGCCCTTGGTGGCGGCCAGACGGCTGCGGTGCTGCACGAGGAAGCAGCGCGAGCAGGTGAACTCGTCCTCCTGCTTGGGCAGCACGCGGACGGTCAGCTCCTCGTTGGACAGGTCGGCGCCGGGGAGCTCGAGGTTCTCGTTGAAGTCGGTCTCGTCGACGTCGACCGACGAGGACTGCGCCTCGGCGCGCCGGGCCTTGAGCTCCTCGAGCGAGTCCTCGCCGAGCTCGTCGGCCTCGTTGCGGCGCGGGGCGTCGTAGTCGGTGGCCATGGGAAGTGCCCCTCCTCCGGGGTCGTCGCGGGCGCAGCCCGCATGGTCCGCGGCGGCGCGCGGTGGCGCCGCCGTGCTGTCCGGTCGCCGGAGGCGACCGGGGGTCGGTGGGCCGGTGACCGCGGAGGTGGGCACCGGCCGGTGCTGGTCGTTCCCGCGCCGTCCGACCCACCGGCGGACGGCGGAGCAAGCCGGCACGGTCTGACCGGCGGACCCCCCAACGTCGCGCGGCCCCCGTTTGTGCCCGACGCGCGAGGGGGGATCCACCTCGCTGCCGGGTCGGGTCGGACGGGACGCGGAGCGCCAGAGGTTACCCTGCGCCCGTGTCGACTCCCGTGGGTGCTGATCCGGCCGTCGTCGGGCCCTACCTGGCCTCCGTCCTGGGCGACGAGCGGTGGTCCCGGGTACGGGTCGAGCTCATCGCGGCGGGCATGTCCAACCTGACGTACACGGTGACCCCGGAGGGCGGGACGGACGACGAGGCGGTGATCCTGCGCCGCCCGCCGACGGGTGCGGTCCTGGCCACCGCGCACGACATGGCGCGCGAGCACCGGGTCGTCTCGGCGCTCGTGCCCACGCCCGTCCCGGTGCCGCGGACGCTGCACCTGTGCACCGACACGTCCGTCCTGGGTGCGCCCTTCTACGTGATGGAGCGGGTCGTCGGCCTGCACGTCGTCGACCGGATCCCGGCCGGCTACGCCGACGAGCCGGCCCAGCGGCGGGCGATCGGCGACGGGCTGGTTGACGTCCTGGCCGACCTGCACGCCGTCGACCACGTCGCGGTGGGGCTGGGCGACTTCGGCCGGCCGGAGGGCTTCATGGCCCGGCAGGTGCGCCGCTGGACCCAGCAGTGGGACGCCACCCGCGACCGCGAGCGCCCGGGTCTGGACGCCCTCGCCGCGCGGCTGGCCCAGACCGTGCCCACCACGCAGCGCAACGGGGTCGTCCACGGCGACTTCCGGCTGGACAACTGCCTGCTCGACCCGCAGACCCCCGGCCGCATCCGGGCGGTGCTGGACTGGGAGATGTCGACCCTCGGCGACCCGCTCGCCGACCTGGGCATGCTGCACGTCTACTGGCCGCAGGCCGGTGAGGAGGCCGTCGCCGGGCAGAGCACGGTGACCGCCCTGGAGGGCTTCCCCACCCGCGCGGAGGTCGCGACGCGCTACGCCGAGCGCAGCGGCCTGGACCTCTCCGACCTGCCCTGGTACGTCGCCTTCGCCTACTTCAAGTTCGCCGCGATCGTCGCCGGCATCGTCGCCCGGTCGGCCGCCGGCGCCATGGCGGGCAAGGACACCGCCGGCTACGCCGACCGCATCGACCCGTGCGTGGAGCGGGGACGCGCCGCACTCGACGACGGTGTGATCTAGACACCCCTCCCGGCCCTAGACTCCGGCCGACCGTCAGTGACCGAGGAGAGCCCGTGAGCGCGCCGCCCACCGACCGTTCCGCGGTGCGTCCCCGCAGCGGCCGCCGGCCGATCCCGCCGCTGGTGTTCCTGCTGGTGCTCGCCCTGGCCGCACTGGTCGTCTGGTGGAACGTGTTCGACTCCGAGGGCGAGCAGGAGGCCGAGGAGGCCCAGGCCTGCGCCAGCGCGTCCGCGGCGCCGCCCTCGCTGGACCCGACCACGGTCGCGCTGCGCGTCTTCAACGCCACCGACCGCGGGGGCCTGGCCCAGGAGGTCGCCGCGGCGCTGCAGGAGCGGGGCTTCGTGGTCGAGGAGATCGCCAACGACCCCACCGAGCGCGAGGTCACCGGCGTCGGCGAGCTGCGGCACGGCCCGCGCGGGAACGAGGCCGCCGCCTTCGTCCGGCTGTTCCTCCCCCAGGCCGGGGACTTCCTCGACACCCGTGCCACCGCCACGGTCGACGTCGTCATCGGCCCCGACTTCGCCGGCCTCGCGCCGCCGGAGGAGGTCCAGGCCGCACTCGCCGCAGGCGCCAGCGCCGCCGCCGCCTGCTGAAGGACCCCGTCCCCCCCACTCCTCGTAGGAGGACCCCTTGCTCCCCACCACCCGGAGAAGGGCCCCGTCCTCCCCACCCCTCGCGAGCTCGGGGCGGGACCCGGGACGGGGCCAGGGACCTGCAGGGGGCCAGCGGGGCCGTTCCATCACGTCGCGACGCGGTGCAGCCGGGTGAGCAGGGCGAGGAACTCGTCGGCCACCGACGGGGCCACGGCGATGCCCAGCGGCTCGGCGAACGGCCGCCCGGGCAGACCGGTGACGACGACGCCGGCCTCGGCCGCGACGAGCGCGCCCGCGGCGACGTCCCAGCGGTTGAGGTGCATCTCGTAGTAGGCGTCCACCCGGCCGCTGGCCACGGTGCACAGGTCCAGGGCGGCCGAGCCGTGCCGCCGGATGTCGCGGACCTCCGGCAGCAGCTCGGCGACCACGGCGGCCTGGGCGCGGCGCTGCTCGGCCCGGTAGCCGAAGCCGGTCGCGACCAGCGCCTGCCCCAGGGAGGCCGGCCGGCTGCCGGCCAGCCGCACCGGCTGGGCGCCGGGCAGGGTCAGGTGCGCGCCGCCGCCCGCGGTCGCCGAGAACAGCTCGCCGGTGGCGGCGTTGAGCACCACGCCAGCGACGGCCCGCCCGTCGACCTCCGCGGCGATCGACACCGCGTACGCGGGCAGGCCGTAGACGAAGTTGGTGGTGCCGTCGATCGGGTCGACGACCCAGCGCACCCCGCTGGTGCCGGCGCGCTCGCCGCCCTCCTCCCCCAGCAGCCCGTCGTCCGGGCGGGCGCCGAGCAGCCGGCTGGTGACCAGCTCCTCGCAGGCGCGGTCGACGGCGGTGACCATGTCGACGGGGCTGGACTTGACGTCCACCTGCTCGGCGGCCGAGGCGCGTCCGCGCGCGACCAGGTCGGCGGCCTCGCGAGCGGTGGACACGGCGAGGTCGAGCAGGTCGGCGGGCTCCGGCGTCGGGGTCATGGCCCGATCCTGCACGAGCGGGACTGGCGCACGCCCGGACGATCACTACCCTGACCGCGTGCTCGGGTTCGGCGTGGACATCGGTGGCAGCGGGATCAAGGGGTGCGTCGTCGACCTCGACAAGGGCGAACTGCAGGGTGAGCGGCTGCGCATCGAGACGCCGCAGCCCTCGCTGCCCGAGCCGGTGTACGACGTCGTGGCGCGGATCGTCGACTCCTTCGGGTGGGAGGGGCGGATCGGCGTCACCTACCCCGGCGTGGTGAAGAGCGGGGTCGCGCGCACCGCGGCCAACGTCGACAAGAGCTGGCTGGGCACGCACCTGGCCGAGGGGCTGGCCTCCCGCATCCCCGGCACCGTGCAGACGCTCAACGACGCCGACGCCGCCGGGATCGCCGAGATGCGCTACGGCGCCGGCCGCGACAAGCGGGGCATCGTCCTCATGCTGACCTTCGGCACCGGCATCGGCAGCGCGCTGTTCACCGACGGCGTCCTGGTCCCGAACACCGAGTTCGGGCACATCCAGGTCGACGGCCACGACGGCGAGAAGAAGGCGTCGGCCGCCGCGAAGGACCGCGAGGACCTCAGCTACCCGCAGTGGGCCAAGCGGGTGGACCGCTACCTCGACGTCCTGGAGGCCGCCGTCTGGCCGGACCTCATCATCGTCGGCGGCGGGGTGAGCAAGAAGGCGCACAAGTGGGTGCCCCAGTTGTCGACCCGCACCCCCGTCGTCCCCGCGCAGCTGCTCAACGACGCCGGCATCGTCGGCGCTGCCCTGGCCGCCGAGGAACGCATCGGGCAGTGACACCGGAGGTGCGCGCCCGCCCGCCGCTGGATCACCACGGAGAGTGAGAACGCCCCTGGACCTGGTGTCCTCCCCAGGTCGGGGGGGCACCCCGTCGGTCCGAAGCGGTGGACCCACCACAACGCGTCGTTACAATGGAGGAGCCCCGCTCCCGTCGCCCCCCAGCGGAGAGACATCCCCCGCCCGCGCCCCGGTCAAACCCGGAGCGCCCGTCGGGCCCTCCCGCTCCGGACGCCGGCCGAGGCCGCTGCCCGGGGACCAGACGGCTCCCCGGGGAACGCACCCAGCACGGGAAGGAACCTGAGTGCCCGCCGACCAGCCAGCACCGGCCAAGGCCCCCGCTCGCAAGCGGACGGCCAAGAGCGCGGCGAAGCCGACCGCCGCCAAGGGCGCCCGCAAGCCCACGATCTCCCCGTCGCCGGGAGGCGGCGAGGGTGCCGTGCTCACCGCCGTGGCCTCCGACGGCGCCACGGTCGCCGTGGTCGACGCCGGTGGCGAGGGCTTGAAGATCGACGAGACCGTCGTAGCGACCCCGGACGGCGTCGCCGAGACCGACGCCCCCACTCCCGAGGAGGTCGCCGAGGGCGGCGACTTCGAGTGGGACGACGAGGAGGAGTCCGAGGCCCTCCGCCAGGCCCGCAAGGACGCCGAGCTCACCGCCTCCGCCGACTCGGTCCGCGCCTACCTCAAGCAGATCGGCAAGGTCGCGCTGCTCAACGCCGAGGAGGAGGTCGACCTCGCCAAGCGCATCGAGGCCGGGCTCTACGGCGCCGAGCGGCTGCGCCAGGCGGAGGAGGAGGGCCAGAAGCTCTCCCCGCAGATGCGCCGCGACCTCAACTGGATCGTCCGCGACGGCGAGCGCGCCAAGAACCACCTGCTGGAGGCCAACCTCCGCCTCGTGGTCTCCCTCGCCAAGCGCTACACCGGCCGTGGCATGGCGTTCCTGGACCTGATCCAGGAGGGCAACCTCGGTCTGATCCGCGCGGTCGAGAAGTTCGACTACACCAAGGGCTACAAGTTCTCCACGTACGCCACCTGGTGGATCCGGCAGGCGATCACCCGCGCCATGGCCGACCAGGCCCGCACCATCCGCATCCCGGTGCACATGGTCGAGGTCATCAACAAGCTCGGCCGCATCCAGCGCGAGCTGCTCCAGGACCTCGGGCGCGAGCCCACCCCGGAGGAGCTGGCCAAGGAGATGGACATCACCCCGGACAAGGTGCTGGAGATCCAGCAGTACGCCCGGGAGCCCATCAGCCTCGACCAGACCATCGGCGACGAGGGCGACAGCCAGCTCGGCGACTTCATCGAGGACTCCGAGGCGGTCGTCGCCGTCGACGCGGTGAGCTTCACGCTCATGCAGGACCAGCTGACCAGCGTCCTGCAGACGCTCTCCGAGCGGGAGGCCGGCGTCGTCCGGCTGCGGTTCGGCCTGACCGACGGCCAGCCGCGCACCCTCGACGAGATCGGCCAGGTCTACGGGGTCACCCGTGAGCGGATCCGGCAGATCGAGAGCAAGACGATGTCGAAGCTGCGCCACCCGAGCCGCTCCCAGGTGCTGCGCGACTACCTGGACTGAGCACCGACCGCCCCCTGACCTGTCGATGCAGGTCAGGGGGCGGTTTCTCGGTCGGCTGGGCGACCGGGAGGCATGCACAGCGCTCCCAGTCCAGATATCGGGCTAGGGTGCGCGGCGTGGCCGTCGAGCTCGCCGCCCTGCTGCCGTCCTGGGAGCTGCACCTGCGCGCCGAGCGCAAGAGCCCCGAGACGGTGAAGTCTTACGGCGACGGGGTGCGCCGCTTCCTGGCCTGGGCCGACGGCGAGGGCCGCCCGCGGTGCTCGACCGGGCCAGCGTCACCGCCTTCACCGCCGCCCTGCTCGAGGCCGGGGCCGAGCCGGCCACCGTCCGTGCCCGGCAGCTGGCGCTGCGGCGCTTCTCGGCCTGGCTGGTCGAGGACGGTGAGGCCGACGTCGACCGGCTGCTCGGCCTCCGAGCGCCCAAGCTGGACGCCAAGGTCGTCGAGCCGCTGACCGCCGAGCAGATCAAGGCGCTGGTCGCCGCCTGCGCGGGCCGGGAGCTGCGCGACCGCCGGGACGAGGCGCTCCTGCGGCTGATGATCGAGACCGGTGCCCGGGCCGGAGAGGTCGTCGCGCTCGGCACCGAGGACGTCGACCTGTCCACCGGCACCGCGGTCGTGCGCCGGGGCAAGGGCGGTCGGGGCCGGGTGGTCCCCTTCGGCCCACAGACCGCCCGGGCGCTGGACCGCTACCTCCGTGCCCGACGCGGCCACCGGCTGGGCGACACCCCGGCGCTGTGGCTCGGCGACCGCGGCAAGGCGTTCTCCTACGACGCGCTGCACAAGACCCTCGGCGAGCGGGCCCGGGCGGCCGGGGTCGAGGGGTTCCGGCCACACCGGCTGCGGCACACCGCGGCGCACCGCTGGCTCGCCGCCGGCGGCAGCGAGGGCGGTCTCATGGCGGTGGCCGGCTGGACCCGGCCGGACATGCTGCTGCGCTACACGCGCGCGCAGGCGTCGGCCCGTGCCGCCGCCGAGGCCCGCGCCCTGGGGCTCGGCGACTTCTGACGGCGGCGGGCAGCGGTCACCGCTGAAGACCCGACCACGTGCTCGGCGTCGGTCAGGTCTCGAGACCGTGGCATGGCACCTCGTCCGAGCCCACCGCCGTCAACCGAACCGGTCAGGCTGGCCGCCGGTCGTGCGGTGGGCCAGGAGGATGCCGACGAGGGTGCCCGGATCAGATGGCGCCCGGATCAGCTGAGGCGGTCGCCGCGCCGTCACATGCACGGGCCAGTCGCCGCACGTGGGCGGTGAAGAGTGCATCAGCCCGCTTGTTTCGCTCCGGTCCCCGTTCCGGCTCGTTTCGCTGGGGACGCCGGGATATGCCGGTGATCTGGCCACGGCCACGGACAGCGGTGCGCGACCTATGAGGCGGCTCCGGTGTCCGGCTGCCGCGAGCTCTCCCGTACGGCGGGTGATGCGTGTAGCACTGTTTCGTGAGCGGTCGGGGGACCGATTTCTTCGTCAGTCACGCCGGTCGAGACACCGCGTGGGCGGAGTGGCTGGCCTGGCAGCTGCAGCAGGCCGGGTACCGCGTCGAGCTAGACGTGTGGGACTGGGCGCCGGGTGAGGACTTCGTGGCCCGCATGCAGCAGGCACTGCAGCGGGCCGACGGGCTGCTGGCGGTGTGCACCGAGGCCTACTTCGCCTCGGTGTTCGGCGGCGCGGAGCTGCGCGCCACCTTCGCCGGGCAGGCGGGAGCGGCGGGGCGGATCGTGCCGGTGCTCGTCGAGCCGGTCGCCCTGCCACCGCTGTACGCGCCGCTGATCCCCCTGGACCTGACGGGGTTGGACGAGGCCGCCGCAGTCGCCCGGCTGCGGGCCGGGCTGGCCGGTGGCCGACCCACGAGCGCGCCGCCGTTTCCCCGAGCGGGACCGGCGCCGGCGGACAAGCCGGGGTTCGCCGGCCGCCTACCAGCGGTGTGGCGGGTGCCGCTGCGCAATCCGCGCTTCACCGGGCGGGACGGCATGCTCACCGAACTGCGCCGGCGGCTGCACGCCGGTGAGGCCCCGCTGATGGTGCAGGCGCTCTACGGGCTCGGTGGAGTGGGCAAGACCCAGCTCTTCACCGAGTACGCGCACCGCTTCGCCGCCGACTACGACCTGGTCTGGTGGATCGACGCCGAACAACCGGTGCTGATCCCCGAGCAACTGGCCGCGCTCGCCGCCCAGCTTGGCCTGCCGTCCGGGCCGAAGGTCACCGACACCGTGGAGCGGCTGCTGGCCGAGCTGCGCGGCCGGGACCGCTGGCTGCTGGTCTTCGACAACACCGAGCGGCCGGCCGACATCGCTGCCTACCGGCCCGGCGGCGCCGGGCACCTGCTGATCACCTCCCGCAACCCCGGCTGGGGCGCACTCGGCGGCCGGCTGGAGATCGACGTGCTGACCCGGGCGGAGACGATCGCGCTGCTGCGCGCCCGCATCCCGGGCATGAGCGAGGAGCTGGCCGACGAGCTCGCCGCCGAGCTCGGGGACCTGCCGCTGGCCGCCGCCCAGGCCGCCGGCTACCTGGAACAGACCGACCTTCCGCCCGCGGACTACCTGCGCCGATTTCGCACCCGCCGAGCCGGCCTGCTGGCCCGCGGCGAGGTGGTTGGCTACTCCGGGCGGATCGACACCACCTGGGCACTGTCCCTCGAGCGACTCAGGTACGAGGACCCGGCCGCCGTGCAACTGCTGGAACTGGCCGCGTTCCTCGCCCCCGAACCCATTCCGTTGCCCCTGTTCACCGGCCACCCGGAGCTGCTCGACGAGCCGCTGCGCGGCACCGCCGGCGATCCCGACGCTCTGGCCGACACCGTCGGCGCGCTGGTCGGATACTCCCTGGCCCGCCGCTCCCCCGACGGCTTTCAGGTGCACCGGCTCGTGCAGGCGGTGATCCGCCACCAGCTGCCAACGGACCGGCAGCAGGCCATCGTTCAACGGGTAGTGGCGGTGCTGGCCGCCGCTTCCCCCGGCGACCCGGGGGACCCGGCCAGCTGGGCCGGCTTCGGCCAGCTCGCCCCGCACGTACTCGCCACCACCCCACGGGAGGACCGTGACCCGGCCGGCCGGCACCTGGTCCTGAACATCGTCGAATACCTGCACAACCACGGGGACGACCGCACCAGCCGGGCCGTCTGCGAACCGCTGCTTGACCGCTGGCGGTCGATCCTCGGTACCAACCACCCCGACACCCTCACCGCCGCGCGCAGGCTGACCATTGCTCTGATCGAGCTGGGCGAGGCGGCGCCGGCCCGTGCCCTGGGCCAGGACACGCTGCAGCGCTGCCGCCGGGTCCTCGGCCCGGACCACCCGACCACCCGACCACCCGACCACCCGACCACCCGACCACCCGACCACCCTATGGACAGCCGCCGTCGTGACCGTCGCCTTGGCTCAATTGGGCAAGGCCGAGGCGGCCCGTGCCCTCGGTGAAGACACGCTGCGGCGCAGCCGTCTGATGCTCGGCCCGGACCACCCAATCGCCCTGGCAGCGGCGAACAACCTGATCATCGCCCTGGATCTGCTGGGCGAGGCGGAGTCGACCCGCGCGCTGGGCGAGGACACGCTGCAGCGCTGCCGCCGGGTGCTCAGCCCGCACGACACCATCACCCTGGCGGCGGCCGCCGCCCTGACCTTCACTCTGGTCCAGCTCGGTCAGGCCGAACCGGCCCGCGCCCTGGGCCAGGAAACCCTGCGGCGCAGCCGCCGGGTGTTCGGCCCCGACCATCCGATCACGCGGTACCTGACCCAGGACGCCGGCCTTGGCCGCCTCGTGCGCGGTGACGAAGCTGGTGGGGACCGCCACGGTCGACCTCTGTGAAGGCCCATC
Source organism: Geodermatophilus sp. SYSU D00779 (assembly GCF_054050595.1). Classification (NCBI taxonomy): domain Bacteria; kingdom Bacillati; phylum Actinomycetota; class Actinomycetes; order Geodermatophilales; family Geodermatophilaceae; genus Geodermatophilus; species Geodermatophilus sp. SYSU D00779. Next base: position 55,100 of record NZ_JBJGZQ010000029.1, on the reverse strand, counting down.
CACTGGCGACCTCACCAACGCCAAAGCCCCCAATGGACCGCTATAAGTAAATGGACCGCTATAAGGCAAATGGACCGCTATAAGGCCGACGGCGGCTTGGGGACAGTTCCTGTAGGGGCACCTGAGTAAGGTCCTGCAGCCGACAAGTGGAGGCCTCGCCACTTGATCGAGGTGGTGAGCCGTGGGTGCGACGAGGCCGAGCCTCCACGGCGACGTGCTCCTCACGCGGGCGTGAGGCCGCCTTCAGTTCCCATCGGGACGGGGTCGGCGAGGTGGACCAGCATCTTGCCCACGTTGGTGCCCTCGAGGATCCGCGTCAGCGCCTCCGGGGCCCTCTCCAGTCCGTCGACGACGGTCTCGTCGTAGCGCAGCCGGCCCGTGGCCAGGAGTCCGCCCAGGTGCGCCGCGGCCTCGCCGAAGCGGTCGAGATGATCGAGGACCAGGAAGCCCTGCATGCGCGCCCGCTGCATGATCACCTGGGAGATCGCCTGCTGGCCGGGGATGTCTCCGCCCAGGCTGTTGTAGCTGGACACCATGCCGCAGAGCACGATGCGACCGCCCACGTTGAGCCGCATCAGGACATGGTCCATGACCTCGCCTCCGACGTTCTCGAAGTCGAGGTCGATGCCATCGGGGGTCGCCTCGTCGAGCTGCTGCCGCCAGCCCGCCCCGAGGCGGTCGATGCAGGCGTCGAACCCCAGACCCTCCACGACGTGCCGGCACTTGGACTCCCCGCTGGCGACGCCGACCACGCGAGCGCCGTTGATCTCGGCCAGCTGTCCGGCGATCGAGCCGACGGCGCCGGCGGCGGCGGACACGACGACGGTCTCCCCCGGGCGCGGGCGTCCGATGTCGATGCCCAGGTAGGCAGTCAGCCCGGTGTGCCCCAGAGGGCCCGCGAAGGCCGAGAGCGGCGCCGGTAAGGGATCCGGCAACGGCAGGAACGGGAACTGCAGCGGCAGGAGGCTGGCGTCGTCCGTCAGGCAGTACTCCTGCCAACCAGGCCACCCGGTCACGAGGGTGCCCGCGGGCAGGTCGTCCCGGCGGGACTCGATCACCTGACCGATGCCGACGCCGCGCATGACCTGGCCGAGCGGCACCGGTGGCATGTAGGCGCGGTAGTCGCTCATCCAGATCCGAGTGGTGGGGTCGACGGACAGATAGCAGGTCCTCACCAGTGCCTGACCCGCACCGGTCTCAGGCAACTGCTCCTCGACCAGTTCCAGGTCGTCTGCCGTGGGCAGGCCGATCGGACGGTGACGCAGTCGAAACGCCCGATTGGTACGGGCGGTCGCTCGAGCGGTGCTGGGCTCTTGCGTGGTGGCGGTCATGCTGATTCCCCCAACGCGCCAGGTGTGCGCGAGGGGCAAGAGTAGGGCGGCCGAGGGGACGGCGGAGACCTCGATTCCGCGATGGTGGGGCCCTCGGGGCGGCACCCACTGATGAGAGGGACCGGGCGCCCAAGCTTGACCCGGTGGCATCTTGCGACGGGCACCGCCGACGAGCACTACTGCGTCGAGAGCGTGGGAAGGACTGTCCTTGAGTGGGCCGCTATGGGGCACTCGCTCCACGGCTGATCACCGACGCCCGGCAGCCCTGTCCCGCAGGGGGATCCCCCGCGAGTCAGGCGATCAGGACGCGCGGCTCTCGCCGCAGCGGGTTCCCCTGCGGGACGCCGAGTTCCGGCGGGAGGGCTCAGCGACCCGCCCGACCAGCGATCGGGACTGCTGCACGGACAGGTGACAGGTTCGGTCAGGCGGCCTGAGCTGCCTGCGTGGGGTTGATTGCTTCGTATTTGATGGACGCCAGATGACCGACAGCGGCCGCCAGCCGATGTCGCCGGTTATAGGTCTGTTAGCCTCCGGACAGCAATGTGACAATCACCATGTGACGCCACGCTGCGCCAGGGACGCCTCCATTTCCAGACGGTGAATCTCGTCAAGCGGGGGGCGCCCCGAACATGGGATCTCGAGGGCCTTGAAGCACGCGCACAGGGTGTCGTCGTAGGCGAGGCCCACGCTCTGCAACCGCGCTGCGCGGCGCGGCAGATCGGAGTGCTCGATTCGGCAAGAGTCGCGCTCAAGCTGACGCAGATCGCCCACGAGTCGTTCGATCTCCGGGCTCGGAGATCCAGTGGCTGATCGGATGGCGCCATGTCCGCGAGTCCACCACTCGAGCGCCTTGGCGAACGCGATGAAGGATCCTGCAGGCGCAATCGTGAGGACGGCGTAGAGGAGGAGGTTCATCGGTCACGCACCTCCCGGGATGTGTCCTGTACTCAGACAGAGCGCGTCCCAGCCCCGGGAGATACAGCCGACGGCGACGACACCGGGTCGGGTGCCTCGACCTCGTCGGCGTGACGGGTCGGTGACGGCGGTGGCCATAGCGTCAGCCCTCCCGGTGCTGTCCCTTCCGGCGCGCGCCTGACAGCGGGGGTCCGGCCTCGGCCCGGACTCGTCGGGGCAGCCCTTGACCCTGGCGGAGGCATGACCATGAGCGTGGTCTCGATGGACGAACGTCCGTGTGCTGGCGCATCCCCCGCGCTCGGAACCGAGACACGAGAACGATCCCGGTCGACGGCCTTCGCGCTGGCCGGACTGGGCGGCAATAACGCGCACGGCGCCGGCTTCCTGGCTGCCGCCCAACAGCTGCAGCGGCAGCGGCAGCAGGCGGCGCGCACCTCACCGAATGGTCAGACCTCCGGCGCCTCGACCGACATGTCCGCCCGGAGCCGGGCGCGAGAGGCCCGTCTCATCCTGCCGGAGCTGGAGTTCATCAGCTGTACCTCCGGCGCCATCGCCTCGACCGTCTCCTACCTGAAGGGACACGACGTCCGCGAGGAGATGGAGGCCCGGATCGCGGCGGTCGAACGGGCCGGCTGGCTGCCGCGAAACGCCTGGACCGACCCCTGGCGGGGGGTGGTGGTCGCCCTGTTGACCGGCGTGCCGGGCGTGTTCGGCCCGTGGATCCAGGCCTACGGGCAGCACTGGAGAAAGCGGCTGGCCGGTTTCATCAATCCGGGCAGCCCCTGGTTCGGGGCCGTTCCGACCACCCTGTACGAGGTCCTCGACCTGTGGTTCCCGGCAAGGACGGTGGTGCCGAGGCTGCCGCGGGAGTTTTTCGTCGAGGCAGCGGAGGTCTTCACCGATCCCGGCCACGGGGTGGGGGTGGCGTTCAACAGCTTCGATCCGAACACCGGGATCGAGCAGCTGTACGTCAATGACGCCGCCCTGCAACGGATCGCCGATCACCACGACCGTCACGCCGACTACGGCCGAACGCACCGACGCACCATCTACCGGCCGATCACGCCCGAGGCCGTGCAGGCCGCGCTGTGGCTGTTCGGCTACGGCTTTGCCGACGGCAGACTCGGGCCGAGCCAGGAGGTCGATGGCGCCTACGCCCGGTCGATCATCCTGAACGAACTCACCTTCGCCGGCCGGATCTACGCGGTGAAGCCGACGAGCGAGCGCTGGATCGGCCGACTGCCGCGGAATGCCTTCGAGGTCCAGGACATGCAGACCGAATTCTGGTGGGAGGCCTCATACCGCGAGCAGGCCCGGCTCATCGAGACCATCAACGACCTCCAGGCAGCTGGTCGACTCTCCTGTCGCAGCGCGCCGGAGACCAGCGGTATCGACGCTGGGCGGATCGCTGTTACGGCACCAGCCCGGATCAACGCCGTCCGCGCCAAGGAGTACCGCCCCCTGGAGTTGATTCCGGTATCGATCGGCATGCAACGGGGCTTCCTCACGTACTTCGTCGAGGATCGCGAGGTCTTCACCGAGGCCTATGGGCGGTCGTTGCAGGCCCTAGCCAGGCGCGATGAACAAGATGCGCTCCAGGCAGAACAATCCTTGCCTCCCGACCAGCCAGCCCAGCAGCCAGTTCCGCGCGCCGGCCGCGAACTTCGCATGGAAGAAGCTGCCACCGCCGGGAGCAGGGATTCCGAGTGAGGCCTGTGGTACGAGCACGTCGGCATGTGGATCCTGCCCCCACGCCCTGTCCCTGAGGCCGCCTTGTGTCCTTGAGCGGCCCACTCAGGGCGACAGCCGAGCCTGGCGAACACTGCAACTGCCTCGACGAACTGCCGAGCATGACGCGGAGATCTCTTCCGTGGATGTCGTTGTGGAGGTCGGCGGCTGGGAGCACGCGTGTTGCGGGGAAGCGATCGAGCGAAATCAACTCGTGGACTTTCAGTGCTTCCGTCGCGAGGGACCGGAGGGTGGGGTCCGCCTCATTGAGAGTCACCATGGCGGCCTCGACGTGCCGACTGATGAGCGCGTTCGGGGACGCGTGACTGAGGTCCAGGTGGTACAGGACGGGGACGCGCCGTCGATTCTCCGTGTTCCGAGCGGCCAAGAACTGCAGGCCGCTGAGGAGGCAGACGAAGGTCTTCTAGAAGACCCGTGGACCGGCGAGGCGATTCCGTCAGGCAGCTGGGAGTTCCTCGTCACCGTTCAGACGTCTCACTAGCCGCGCCTGGCCCTCCGACGACCACCATCCCTGAAGCCGCCCTGAGAGTTAGGCCGGCGTGTTCCAGAGCGGCCCACTAGGGGACGGTCGATTCGTCGCCGCTGACGAGGCTTGTGGCTACGGTGGAAGGTGAGCGACGAGCTGTTGATCATCGTCATGGTGTTGCCGCTCCCTGGCGGCCCAGATTTGGATGAGGTCGCCGCTTGGGCAGTACGGCTGTGCGGCCCGGAGAGCGTTAGTCGACTAGGCCGAACCATCCGACGCGACGCGACGGATTGTTCGACCCGCGTGCCCGCTGGCAGGGGCCGTGGACGGGGCCCTGCTGGGCGCGCCCGGCTGACATCTACAAGGACTTGGATGACCTGGGCTGGTCTGCGGTCGAGTGGCGACCGAAAGACTCCGGGCACGTCACTTCCATTTGGTTCCGGCCGGAACACTGTCCTTGAGCGGCCCGCTTTGGAATAGCCAATCCGAGCCGGTTGTGGGGTGGCAGGGCCCCGTCCGGAGGAGCACCGGCCCAGTCAGATGGGCCTTGTGGAGTGTTGGTAGCACGCTGCTGCTGAGGCAGCAGCGTGCTACCAACCCTAGCCGTGATCCACCCGGCGACGGGAGCCCTTAGCCACACGAGCATGGAGCGCTTCGAGTTGCTGTCTCCTGTCGCGGACGCGGCGTACGTGCTCCTTGCTGGCTCGGGGCCGTCCCGGCTTGCGATCCCACGCTCGCCTAAATCCGTCGATTGCCGGCCGCGTCCAAATGGGACCCGATCCCAACCGGGCATACGGAGCTGGGAAATCTGCTCGCTTGGCCAGCTGCCAGACCCGCTGCCGAGACACCCCGAGGACGTCTGCAACATCTTGAGCGGATAGGAGCTCCGGGGTGTCCGGTTCAAAGGCATGCTTCTCGAAGAGCTCAGCCAGCTCACATGTGATGCCCGTCCAGGCGGCCCCTGGGATGGAGCCAGTCAGCTTCTCGACCAGCTGCGCGGCCGACTCGACCGCGGGCACGGGCCAGTCTGCATGCATGTTCAACCGAAGGGTGAAGCCGGGGCCGTCCTCACCGCGGGCGCTGACGCTGCCCCCCTGGTACTCGACCGCATCGTCCAACTCGATGAGCAACTCCTCCGAGGGAGGGGTAGGGGTGGCCACGTCGATGGTCACAGTCCACTCGCTCACTGCTGGCTCCCCTTCCGACGTTGCGAACGTTCTTCCTTCTTACTCGGAGGCGGCCAGGGCAGACCCGCCTTGCGCAGTGCGCTGACAACTTCGGCGAGCCGCCGGCGGGGGTTGCTCGGAGTGGCCGGGTAGCGGACGAGGTAGGGGCCGTCCGGCTCGTAGAACCGTCGGTAACCCTGTTGGTCCACCTCCACTCGAAAGCCTTGCGAGCGTGCCCACCGGATGAGCTTGTCGATGTCGTCCGCCATGCTTGGCCTTTCCCTTGCGGTCCGTCAAGGGTAGTTCCTTGGGATGCCCCGCGCAGGGTGACGGACCTCCGGCGTTGACGCGCGCCCCCAGCGGCAGCTGAGGTCAGCGAACCTGGTCAGGCCGCAGCCGCGTGCCTGGTGTACGGCCCACCTGGGGACGGCGCTGTGTGGGACTCGTCGGCGTGGTGGGGCTGCCCTTCAAGTGGTGCCGAACAACCGGGCGTTGGTAGGACTCGCGGCACGCGCAGCGGTGTCCCAGAAGCCGCCCTTGGAGCGTGCCCGGCGTGCTTCGCCCTGAGCGGCCCACTTAAAAGCCGCCCTCACGGCGAGCCGGCCGGCTGTCCCATAACGGCCCACTCACGGACGGTCTTGACCTGCCGATGGGGGGCCTTGCGTCAGCGGTTCGAGGCGCACAACCAGGCGGCCGGCGGAGAACAGCAGCCTGGTGCTCAGCGTCCGTCTGTCTGGAACTCGTACAGGCCGAAGTCGGGACGCTCAACGCTGTCTTCGGCGATGCCGGAGAACTCAACCGGCGTCCTCATGACCTGGGGCCATGCCCGCGCGGGCATCTCGCTCGACGTCGGTCTTCTCCTCCGGAACAGGCCCACAGCTGGACGCTATCCGGTGCTACCGCTGGGGCTGGGGTTCGCTCGACGTCGACTGCGAACGGCCCGGGGGCCGCCTGCGGGTGGGTGTCCTCGAGCGGCCCACCATGAGACATCAGCAGGCGACCGGCTATGTGTTGCCGGCGCTACGCGTAGCAGTCGATCACCATGCGCGTATGGCCACCGCGCAGGACCTGTACAAGCGGATGCTCCGAGAACACGTTGCTCCTGCACTCCGCCACTTGGGCATGAAGGGTTCCTCCGGCAACTTCGCGCTGCCCGACCCCGACCATTACCTCCTCGTCGGCTTTCAGAGCTCTCGATCGAACACCGCGGAGGCCGTACGCTTCACCGTCAACCTGGCCGTCATCAGCAAGAACGCGTGGAAGCAGGGCTGGCAGTCGTGGTGGGGCAAGCCCTCCGCGACAGCGCAAGGCCCCGTGGGCACCTACGTGCGGCTGGGCGAACTGATGCCCGAGCACGACGACGTCTGGTGGGAGCTGGCACCAGACACCGACCCAGCGGGGCCGGCGGCCGAGGTCGTGCGCGCCATCGAGCAGTTCGGTCTGCGCGGACTGATGCAACTCCGCAGCGGCGACTGAAGGAGAGACAACGGTCGGCGGCCCTGGGTGAGCCGTGTCCCTCATGCCGCCCTCACGGCGAGCCCGGCCGGTGTCCCATAGCGGCCCACTATGGGACACCCGGTGAGTCCTCGGCTGCGCGGTTCACATAGCCGCATGATCATGAGGCTGTGACGAGGCAGAACCGAGCAGCCATGAGTGGCAGGCGTCGTCGGTGGATCATCGTCGGGGTCACCGCCCTGGTGCTGATCGGAGCTCTTGTCGGTGAGCTCCGTGATCCGCCTTTTGACCTTATCCGATTCCTGTTCCAGTTGGTCCTCGGCGGCCTGACGGCTTGGTTCCTCGTCTGGCTCTTCACGAGGCCGTTCTTCCTGCGGGGCAACGACTGACCTGTCCCATAGGCCGCCCTCACGGCGACCTGGGCCGGGTGTCCCGTAGCGGCCCACCATGGGACAGCCGGTGAGCCGCATGCGCGACCAGGCGCGGAGAGTCGGCGACTACGCCTACAGGTCATCCTCGCGATGCCGGGAACCGGTCGCGCGCAGCGACCCGGGGCGGCCCTTCGCGGAGGGGTCGCGGCGGGTCGTGGCCAGGCTGGCAACGATGATGACCGCGAGCACACCGACGCCCCACCTTCGCGCTTGGTACCCGACCGCCAACGTTCACCCTGCCTGTGCGACGCGGACTATCGACGCCGCACTCCGGATGGCGAAGGGTGACGACCATGACAGCACCGGACGACGCTCGTACACGCTGGGCTGACAGCGGCAGCCCCGGCTATCAGCAATTGCCGGAGCCTGTAGCGCTTGAAGAGACGATCGCTCTCCACCCGGCCGGGCCAGCAGAACTCCCGCCCGACTGGAGCACTGGGTTCGGTGGCTTGGGGGACGGCGGTGACGGCGACGGGTAGCGGTCACTATCGGAACCCTCACTCGGTGGGACAGGTCGCGACGGATGCCGCTGTCTCCTGAGCCGCCTTCAGGCGAACGGTGGTGGGCGCCGCACGAGTCGCGTATCCCGGCGTATCAGGTGTCCCTGAAGCCGCCCTCAGGGACGGTCCCGAGCCATCGCGGCTGACTCCCGCATGGCCGGACTTCACACCTGTCCTTCGCTCCTGGCCTTGATCCCCTCAGCCTCGGCGGCCAGGTAGCGATCAGTGAGGCGGCGGTAGAACCGTCCCATCACCACGCCCACGGGCCCGGCCTGCTCCACCGCCAGCGTCACACGCGTGCCGCCGGTGCTGAGTTCCCCGAGCAGGTGCCGAGCGGTGGTGCGCACGCCCGGCCGGTGGCCACCCAGGTGAACGAGCGGCCCGGCTCGAGCTCGGTCACCACGTACACGGTCGGGGGGGATCCGGGGCTGCTCCACCCGGACCCTGGACCCGACGGCGAGCGACCCGTCATCCAGGCGTCGCACCGAGGTCACCGTCGGCGCCCACTCCGGCCACCGCTCGACCTCGCGCAGCACCTCCCGGACCCGCTCGACCGGGGCCTCGACGTCGATCCTGCTGCTCTTCATCGCTACTGGAGATTGAACAAGATCAAGTGCCACACACCTCCTGCATCTCAGGTCAGCGATCTCGTTGTGACGGGTTGCAGGAGATCGGTCCGGACGCTGGGGACATGGCAAGCGGAGGCAGCGCCGACTACCGGGCGCGCCGGCGAGAACGCGAGCGGCAGCGTCGCCAGCGCACCGAACGTGAAGAGGGGAGGACCGTCTCAACGACGCCGAGAGAGTCCACTCCCGTGGTGGCAGACGGCCGTGTCCGACGGGGAGCTGCCACGGCTTGCGCCTGGTGCGGAGGTGCCATCACGCCACGGTCGCGGGGACCGGTACCGAAGTGGTGCTCAGCCACCTGCCGTCACCGCGCGTGGGAGCAGAGGCGGGCCGCGGCGTCCGGCCGCTCGGCTGTCCAGGTCGTCGAGCGCCGAGTCGAGATCCCGACCCCGATGGCGCCGACGCGTCGGGGCTGGGGACGTCTCCTCGCCGAGCTGGCCCGTCAACTGGAGGACGGCCGCGTCTACGACCGTGACCTCGTTGCACTCGCCACGGCGCTGACCGCCGTCCTGGATGCCTACGCCGACGCCCGTACGTCCGGGACCGGGGCCGCACAGGAGGCTTCCTCGATCTGCGGTGAGCGCCCCGGGCCCGATTCATCTCTGGAGTGTTCGGCCTGCGCGGCATGCCCTGGTCCGTGAGCGCAGACCGGAATCTCCAGTTGTCCTGCAGTGGAGACGGCACCGGAAGGACCGGAGCGCCAGTCGCCGCGGCCGCCGGATGTCGGGAGTCCGCGTCATGGGGAGTGTGGACGAACAGGAGTCTGCAGTCCCGCTCGATCAAGAGCGTCCATGCAGGGGCTGCCTTGCTGGAGATGAACTGGAGAAGCGGACGCAGCCTCGACTCCATGACGGCCGACCGCTCCCTGATCGCGCGGCTGGCCGCGCACGAGTCGTGGGCCAACACGGCCGATCCCAGTGCGCGGACCGCGCCGGCACGTCGCGCGCTGTTGGATCGCTTCGAGCGCCAGGTCGACCCCGATGGCGTGCTGTCGCCGGCCGAGCGGGCACGCCGAGCCGGGCACGCTCGCAAGGCCTACTTCACGCGCCTCGCGCTGCGATCGGCACAGGCACGACGCAAGACGCCCGCCGTAGCGGATGTGGACGGCGGACCGAAGGGACCGGACGAGGAACAGCCGCAGTAGTCCGGAGCACCGACGTCGTCGGGGTCTCCCTCCACCCCGAAGCCGGGCTGCGCCTCGCCGCCGTCGTGCTGGCTGAGGTCCACGACGAATGGCAGGTCTCTGACCGTCGCCACCTCTGCGAAGGCTCCATGGCCCAGCCCGACCAACCGGCCAGGGAGATGGCGCAGCCAGCCTTGATCGCGCCATGGTCACCTCACCACTCACCACCACGGTGAGGGGTACATGCACCACTCAGAGGACGTCGCCGCGGCCACATCTTCAGTCCAGGATATTTCCACGCACAGCGCTTCTGACCTGCAGGCTTGTCAGCTGACCATGCACACCGTTCAGGCGTTCGTAGTGCGCGACTACCTGGACTGAGCCCACGACACAGGGTCCGGTCCGCTCCGGCGGGCCGGACCCTCAGTCGTCCGGCGGCCCCCGACGCCGGCTCACCACCACAGCGGCCCGAATCGCCGCGCCCGTGCCGCCACGACGGACCACGGGGTGGACGCGTCCTTCGCCTGGTCGATGGGGTTGATGCCGAGCCGCATCGTCAGGTCGGCGCGCAACATGTGGACCCGGTTCTCGAACAGCATCTTCTCGCTGATCCAGGAGATGGCGTCCGCCTCCGGTCTCCACTCCTCGTCGTAGGCCGCAGCGGCGGCGACCAGGCCCGCCGGGGTGGTGCCGGACCGGCCGACGGCGAGGTCGAGTGTCATCGCGGACTCGAGCGCGGCGTTGACGCCCTGCCCGATCGGGGGGAAGGGGCCGGCCGCGTCGCCGATCAGCACGCAGCGTCCGGCGGACAGGCGTGAGCAGGTCAGCTTCTGGCCGATGTGGTGACACCGTCGCCGGGCGAACGCGGCGACCGCCTCGGGTGAGGCCAGGTCCAGGATCCGAGGGCAATGGCGGCGCAGCCACGCGCGGGCCTCGTCGACCGACCCGAATCGCAGTTCGCGCCGGGTGCCGACGCCGCAGAACCACCGTGGGGCGTCGCCGTCGCCGTCCGCCTTGATCGCCCCAGCCACGCAGAACGGCCGGGTCGCCAGCGCCTGGAGGTAGTGCGGGTCGAGCTGGTCGGAGAGGCGGTCCAGCTCGACCATCGTGAGGTGGTTCGGCAGTTCCGCCCGCTGCACCTCGAAGCCCGGCACCTGCTCCTGCACCGCCCGGCGCACGACCGATCCGGCACCGTCGGCGCCGATGACGAGGTCGAAGCGCCGGGTCGTCGGCGCCGCCCCCGGCGGGGTCCAGGTCACCCTCCCGGTCGCCACGTCGACGGCTTCCACGAGGCAGCCGTACTCGAGCTGCACCTCGTCCTCGACCGTCTCCCCGAGGGCGTCGGTGAGCGCACGCAGGATGTCGCCCCGTGAACCGGTCCATCCCGGCGCGCGCCACTCCTCGACCACCCGGCCGCCGTGCTGGATGCCGCGGAATGCCAGCAGCCGGGCGTCGAAGTACGCCGTCGCGTCGATGTGCTGCAGCGCCCGGTGGCCGTGTCCGGTGATGTCGATCGTGTAGGAGCGCTCGGGATCGAACCGGGGGCTCACCTGCGGGTAGTCGTGCCGTTCGAGCACGGTCGTGCGGATGCCGCGGCGAGCGAGCGCGATCGCCGCCAGCAGCCCGGCCGGCCCGGCCCCGATGACGACGATGCCGCCGCGCTCCGGCGGGTCGTGACGTCGGTCACTCATGGCGCCCCTGGATCCCGTGCCGTCGGATCCCCCTGCCAGGCGAGCCTGCACCCACGGCACGAGGGTCACGAGGGCCGTTGGCCCCCACTGCCCTCGCGGATGCGTCGGGTGGGTCGCTCCGTCGTCCAGGACGATGACGGCACGATTGCGACGAGGTCACGATCTCACCCCGATGAGCCGGTCCGCCGGTGTACGCCGTCATGCGCCGGGTAGACGGCGTAGCGTGGTGCCCGTCAAGACAGCAGCGGACCCACCAGCCGGACGACGACCGGCGCACGCGAACGACGAGAACAGCACGACACGACAGACCGGCACGACCCAGTGACGTCCCTGCTGACCCGGACCACCTGCACCACCCGGCACCGGCCTCACCGCTCTCGGCGAGTCCAGCGTCGGATCGGGCGGGTCGGGAACACAGGGGGACATCCTGGCGCTGTGCAGGAGGCCGATCCGCAGCCGCGGGTCCGTGCGGTAGAGAGCGAGTGATGACCCAGATGACCCAGACGCTGACGACGACCCCGCCCGCCGACGACCTCGTCGTTCCCTTTCACTGTGACCGCTGTGGCGCACTGGCCAAGGTGCGGGTGGTCCTCGCCAGCGGCAGCGACCTCGTCTTCTGCGGGCACCACGCCCGTGAGTACGAGGGCAAGCTCCGCGACATCGCCGTCGACATCATCGAGACCGACGGCGAGCAGCGCCTCAGCCACTGACGGAGGCGCTATCGTCGCGCACAGCGATGAAGCCCTCACCCGACGCCGCCGCCGGCGTCCCGTTCCCGCCTGATGGGGACAGGGCGCCGGCGGCTCCGTCGTTCCCGGGACCTCCCGGTCGACGACTACCCGGAGATCCCGCGATGCCCCCGCAGACCCCCGCGCCGCACGACCAGCAGTCCCCCACGGGTCAGACACCGGCGCAGCAGGTCCCCGACCAGCCCGACCACACCGCTCGCATCGACACCGAGGGCCTGTCCGACGAGACCCGCCCAGTCCCGCGCGACCGCGGGCCCGTCGGCCCCGAGGTGCCCGGCCCGGTGACCGCGGCCCAGACGTCCGCTCCGCCGGCGACCGGCGCGGAGGACGACACGGGCACGCCGGCCGTCGAGGACGGCGAGACCCAGGACATCCGCTTCGCTCCCGGCGAGGCTCCCGCCGAGCTACCGCCACCCTCCGCGGACGCCGACCAGCACACCGGCGTCCTGCCCCCGGTGACCGACGGCCCGGACGACGTCCCCGACGGCACCCGCGCCACGGGCGACGTCCCCGACGGCACACGGGCCACGGGCGGCGGCTCCGGCGGCTCCGACGGCGATGGCCCCGACGGCACGCCGCGGACCCCCCGTCCGTGGTGGCGCCGGCCGGCCGTCGTGACGCCGGTCGCCGCCGCCGGTGTCCTGGCCGCCGCCTACGGGGTCGACCTGCTGGTCTCCGGCGACGACGTCCCGCGCAACACCGTCGTGGCCGGCGTCGACCTCGGCGGCCTGTCTCCCGCGGCGGCCACCGAACGCCTGCAGACCGAGCTCGCGCCGCGCGTGGTCGCCGACCACGTGGTGCTGGCCGACGACGTGGAGGGCACCCTCTCCCCCGCCACCGCCGGGATCACCCTCGACGTCGAGGGCACCGTCGAGCGGGCCGGCGGGCAGCCGCTCAACCCGTGGACCCGCCTGGTGAGCCTCGTCGACGAGCGCGAGGTCGCGCCCGTCATCACCGGCGAGGAGACCGCGCTGGCCGCCCAGATCGACGTCATCGCGGAGCAGGTCGACCGCGCCCCGGTGGACGCGACGATCGCCATCGAGGGCACGAGCGCGAGCGTCGTCGAGCCCGTGCCCGGCCGCACCCTCGACCGGGAGGGCGCCGCGGAGGCCGTCACCGCCGCGCTGGCCTCGGGCGGCGACCCCAGCACCCCGATCGAGCTGCCCGTCGACGTGACCGAGGTGTCCGTGGACACCGCCGCGGCCCAGCGGGTGCTCGACGAGACCGTCACCCCCGGCCTGGCCGCGCCGGTCACGGTGACCAGCCAGGACGGCGCCACCACCGTCGAGGTGCCCGAGACCGCGATCGCCGCCTCGCTGACCTTCACACCCCAGGAGGACGGCGAGCTCACGGTCGCGGTCGACCCGACCGCCCTGCAGGAGGCGATGGGCGACGACTTCGCCGAGTTCGGCACGCCCGCCGAGGACGCTCGCTTCGAGCTCTCCGACGGCAGCGTCTCGATCGTCCCGTCGGTCGACGGCGTCGGCATCGACCCGGCGGCGCTCGCGACGGACCTGCAGGAGGTCCTGCCGCAGCCGGCGCCGCGCACGGTCACCGCCGACCTGGGTCCGGTGCCGGCGGAGTTCAGCACCGCCGACGCGGAGGCGCTGGGCATCCGCGAGGAGATCAGCACCTTCACCACGAACTTCACCAGCGCGGCCAGCGGCACGAACATCCGGGTGGCCGCCGCCGAGCTCGACGGTGCGCTGGTCCGGCCCGGGGAGACCTTCAGCCTGAACGGCCACACCGGCCCACGCACCACCGCGCAGGGGTACGTCGAGGCCGGCGTCATCCAGAACGGCGCGTTCGCCACCGCTGTCGGCGGCGGCGTCAGCCAGGTCGCCACGACGATGTTCAACGCCGTCTTCTTCGCCGGCCTCGAGGACGTCTACCACAAGCCGCACAGCTTCTACATCAGCCGCTACCCGGCCGGCCGGGAGGCGACGGTCTACTACGACTCCATCGACCTCAAGTGGCGCAACGACAGCGACACCGGCGTCTACGTCGACACCCAGTGGACGCCGAACTCGTTGACGGTCACCTTCTACGGGACCAAGCGCTACGACGTCGAGTCGATCAGCAGCGATCGCTACAACCTCCGCGAGCCGGTCGTGCAGGAGAAGCCGGACGACGGCAGCTGCAAGCCGCAGGCCGGCTCGACCGGCTTCGACATCACCGTCACCCGGGTGCTGCGCGACCCGGCCAGCGGGGCGGAGGTCGAGCGCGAGGACTTCCGCACCCGGTACGCCGCCGAGCCGCGGATCACCTGCGTGCCGGTCGCCGCACCCGCGCCGCCGGCGCCGGACGGCGCCGTCCCGGCCCCGGCACCCGCACCGGGCGGCTGAAGAAGGACCCCCCGCCCCCGCCTCTCGCGGCGGGATCCTGCAGGCGGGCCGGTCGGCGCGCTGACCGGCGTGCACACTGGGATGGTGCGCACCGTCCTGCCCGGGGGCCGACCGGCCGGCGCCGGACACCCCGAGGACGGTGCCGGCGACGACGACCGGCCGGCGGGCGCCACCGCCGTCCGCCTGGAGACCCCGCCGGCGCGGGGACGGCTGGACGGCTGGCCCGCGCTGCTGCGGGTGCCGCTGCAGGTGCTCGGGCGCACGGTCGCCAAGGCCTGGCACGACCGCATCCTCGGGCTCTCCGCCGAGGCGGCGTTCTGGCAGATCCTCTCGGTGCCGCCGCTGCTGATCGGGTTGCTCGGCACGCTGGGCTACCTCGGCACGTTCATCGGCGAGGCCCCGGTGGCCCAGATCGAGGCGGAACTGGTGCGGGCCTCCACCGAGGTGCTGACGCCGGACGTCGTCGAGGGGCTGGTGCAGCCGACGCTCGACGACATCCTCGGCTCGGGGCGGCTGGACCTGGTGAGCGTCGGCTTCCTGCTGTCGCTGTGGGCCGGCTCCTCGGCGACGGCGACGTTCATGAACACCGTCGTCATCGCCTACGACCAGCGCGACGTGCGCGGCCCGATCCGCACCCGGCTGAAGGCGCTGTGGCTGTTCGTCGTCGGCCTGCTGCTGGCGGTGCTCACGCTCCCGCTGCTGGTGCTCGGCCGGGGGGTGCTGGTCTCGCTGCTGCCGGCCGACTGGCGGGGCACCGCGACGGTGCTGGTGAACGCCGTCTACTGGCCGGTGGTGCTCATCGGCCTGCTCCTGGCGCTGACGAGCTTCTACCACGTGGTGCTGCCGCGGCGGCTGCCCTGGCACCGGCACCTGCCGGGGACCGTGCTGGCCGTCGGCTTCTTCGTCGTCGCGGCGCTGGCCACCCGCGCCTACGTGGCCGACATCCTCACCACGACGCTGCCCTACGGAGCGCTGGCCACCCCGATCGCCGTCCTGCTGTTCTGCTTCTTCTTCGGGATGTCGGTGCTGCTGGGCGCCGAGCTCAACGCGACGATCCAGTCCCGCTGGCCGGCACCGCTGCGCCGGCACCAGCGCCGCAGCCAGGCGCGGCGAGCGGCCAAGCTCGAGCGCGCCCGCGAGCTGCAGCACTGAGCTCATCGCCGGCCTCCCGGCCGACACCGCGGCCGGGTGCCGTCCCCCGGCCCGGGACGCTCCCCGCGACGATCACGGAGGCGCGGTGGCGACACACCGGATCCGGACGGCGCGTCGCCACCCGGCCTCCATGATCATCGCGGGCAGCGGGTCCCGGGCCCCGCTGGCCTCCCTGCAGGGTCCCGCCGCCGGCCCCGTCCCGAGGCCCGCCCCGAGCTCGCGAGGGGTGCGGAGGACGGGGTCCTTCCATGGCGGGGGGCAGGGGTCCTCCCTCAGTCCTTGCGGAGCTGCTCGTAGATCTCCTTGCAGGCCGGGCACACCGGGCTGCCCGGCTTCGGGCTCTTGGTCACCGGGAAGACCTCGCCGCACAGGGCCTCGACCATCGTGCCCATGACCGCGCTCTCGGCGATCTTGTTCTTGCGGACGTAGTGGAAGACCTCGTTGGCGTTGCCGGTGTCGCCCTCGCGGACGTCGGGCTTCTCGAGGAGGTCGGTGCTGCTCACGCGGTGCTCCCTCGGGTCGGGGACGGGTCCGGGAGGCGCTTCCTGGGCGTGGCTCCCCTGCCCCCCATGATGGCAGGGTGCAGCTGCCCTCCTCCGGCGCGCCCGCCGCGCCGAGGTCCCCCGCGCCCGTGCTCTCCCCCGAGGTCGCCGGGGCGCTGGCCGCGGGCCAGCCGGTCGTGGCGCTGGAGAGCACCCTGCTCGCCCACGGCCTGCCCCGGCCGGACAACCGGGCCGCGGCCGACGAGGTGGAGGCGGCCGTGCGGGCCGGCGGGGCGGTGCCGGCCACCATCGCCGTCCTGGACGGCGCGCCGCACGTCGGCCTGACCGCCGACGAGCTCGACCGGGTCTGCGCCGATCCCGACCTGGCCAAGCTCGCCGTCCGGGACCTGCCCGTGGCCCTGGCGCTGGGCCGCAGCGGGGCGACGACGGTCTCGAGCACCGCCCTGCTGGCGGCCGCCGCGGGCATCGGCGTCTTCGCGACCGGGGGCCTCGGCGGCGTGCACCGCGAGGCGGCGGACACCTTCGACGAGTCCGCGGACCTCACCACGCTGTCGCGCACGCCGGTGCTCGTGGTCTGCGCCGGGGTGAAGTCCATCCTCGACGTCCCGGCGACGCTCGAGCGGCTGGAGTCGCTGTCGGTCACCGTCGTCGGCTACCGGACGACGACCTTCCCCGGGTTCTACGTCGCCGACTCCGGCTCGACGGTGGACTGGGCGGTGTCCTCGCCGGAGGAGGCCGCGGCCGTGCTCGCCGCCCGGCGCGGCCTGGCCCCCGGCGGCGTGGTGGTCGCCAACCCGCTGCCGGACGACGAGCAGCTCGACCCCGCGCTGCACGACCGGGTGATCGCCGACGCCCTGGCCGCGGCGGCGGGGGCGGGGGTGCGCGGCAAGGCGGTGACGCCGTTCGTGCTCGACCACCTGCACCGGGCCAGCGAGGGCGCCACCCTGGCGGTCAACGTGCGGCTGGTGCTGCGCAACGCGGAGCTGGCCGGCCGGATCGCCGCCGCCCTGGCCGGCGTCTCCCGCTGACCGTGCCGGACGTCGTGGTCGTCGGCGACCTGGCCACCGACGTCGTCGTGCTGCTCGACGGCGACCCCGCGCCCGGCTCCGACCGGCCGGCGTCGATCAGCAGCCACGGCGGGGGTGCCGGGGCGAACGTCGCCGTCCACCTCGCCCGGCTGGGCACGCCGGTCACCTTCGCCGGGTGCGCGGGGGACGACGCCGCCGGGACCGCCCTGGTCGCCGAGCTGGCCGCCGCCGGGGTGACGCCGGCCGTCCGCGTCGTCCCGGGCACGGCCACCGGCACGATCGTCAGCCTGGTCGAGCCGGGCGGGCAGCGCAGCATGCTGGCCGACCGCGGCGCCAACCTCGCGCTCGCGCCGGACGACGTCCCCACGCCGCGTCGGCACCTGCACCTGTCCGGCTACACCCTCTTCGCGCCCGGTCCGCGCGCCGCGGGACTGGCCGCGCTGACCGCCGCCCGCGCGGCCGGCTGCACGGTGTCGATCGACCCGGCGTCCACCGGGCCGCTGGCCGCCTACGGCGTCGAGCGCTGGCTGGCCGACACCGCGGCGGCCACACTGGTGCTGCCCAACGCCGACGAGGCGCGGCTGCTCACCGGCTGCGCCGACCCGGCGGCCGCCGCGCAGGCTCTGGTGACCCGCCACCCGGTCGCCGTCGTGACGCTGGGCGCCGAGGGGGCGCTGTGGGCTGCCGGTGACCGGCTGGTGCACCGCCCGGCGCACCCGGCGACGGTGGTCGACACGACCGGCGCCGGCGACGCGTTCACCGCCGGGCTGCTGTCGGTCTGGCTGGCCGCCCCGGACGGCGAACCCGGAGCCGCGCTGGAGGCCGGCCTGGCGCGGGCCGCGGCCGTGGTGGCCCGACCCGGTGCCCGTTGAGGCCCCCTGCAGGGACCCGCCGCGAGCCTGCGAGCGGTGGGGGGCAGCAGGTCCTTCTTCAGTGCTCGATGACCCGGCCCGGGCGCGCGGGGTTCTCCAGGATGCGGTCCGGACGCGGCGGGGTGTAGCGGTTCACGTCGAGCTTCTTCTTCGGCGGCCGGTCGTTGGCCATCATGACCGCGATCCACGGCAACACGGTGCCGAGTGCGGCGAAGATGATCGCCAGCCACAGCGTCTGGTAGAAGACCGCCGCCAGCACCAGGCTCACCCCGCGGACGGCCATGGTGATCACGTAGCGCTTCTTCCGGGCGGCGTGTTGCTCGGCCAGGCTCGGTGCTGCCTCGGTGATGAGCACCGGCTCCGGCCGGCGGGATCGCGCGGGCTGCTGGCTCGAGGCCACGGGCTTCCTCCCCTCCGCCGTCCTCGCAGGACGACGGATCCCCTCCACGGGCTGCGGCGCCCGACGTCCCGACGGCGTCCGGGTCCCCGCACAGCCCGGGGTCTGCCGCCCATCGTGCCACCGGATCGCGCACGATGCAGGCGCCCCGGCACCCCGTCTCAGGAGGTCACGGCCGCCTTCGCCGCGCGCTTGGCCTCCTGCTTGAACGCCCGCACCTCGGCCAGCGACTCGGGCCCGGTGATGTCCGCGACCGACCGCCGGGAGCCCTCCTGGCCGTAGTCGCCGGCGGCCTCCCGCCAGCCCGGCGGGGTCACGCCGTACTGCTTGCCGAGCAGCGCGACGAAGATCCTCGCCTTCTGCGCGCCGAAGCCGGGCAGCTGGCCGATCCTCTCCAGCAGGGTCGCGCCGTCGGGGACGTCCGCCCACAGCGCCTCGGCGCGGCCGTCGTAGTGCTCGACCAGCAGCCGGCAGAGCGCCTGGGTGCGGGCGGCCATCGACCCCGGGTAGCGGTGGACCGCCGGTGGCCCCTGGAACCAGGCGGTCACCTGCTCTGGGTCGGCGTCGGCGAGGTCGGCTGCCGAGAGGGTGTCGACGCCCATGCGGTCGGCCAGAAGCCGGGGCCCGGCGAAGGCGCGTTCCATGGGGAACTGCTGGTCGAACAGCATCCCGAGCAGGAGGGCCAGCGGGTCCCGGCCCAGCAGCTCGTCGGCGGCGGCGTCCTGGGTGATGCGGAGGGTCGGCACACGGGAGATGGTGCCGTAGGGCGACCCCATCGCCATCGTCCGCCGGCGGGGCTGCCCCTCGACGGGCGTCGCGCCCTCCCGGCCGAACCTCTGGTCGGAGGTCCTGTCGCGGATCGGCCAGGAGCCACCCTCCGACATCGGAGCACCGCCGAGGAGGTGGTGCACCCGTCTCGGCGCGACTGCCCACCCCTGTCCTGCGGGTGCAACCGATGAGCAGGATCAGACGCGGGCCTCCAGCACGATGTTGAAGGGGGTCTCCGCCGCGCGCCGGACCGAGCCGAACCCGGCGTCGTGCAGGAGTTCGGTCAACCTCGCCTGACCCGCCTGCGCGCCGAGGGCGGTCCGGGGTTCCGCCGACATGGAGTGCGCCACGCAGAGGACCGTCGAGGCCCCGTAGTAGAGCCGTCCCACCGGGTTGAGGTTGTCCTCGACCCGGTCACCGGCCATCGGCTCCACGAGGAGGAGGGTCCCGTCATCCTTCAGCACCTCGCGGACGTGCCTGGCTGCGCCCAGCGGGTCGGACATGTCGTGGAGTGCGTCGAAGATCGCCACCAGGTCGTAGTCCGTGCCGGGGAAGTCCGAGGCGGATGCGACTTCGAAGGAGACCCGATCAGCGAGCCCGGCCTCGACCGACCGCTTGCGCGCGACGTCCACCGACGCCGGGTGGTAGTCGAAGCCGACGATCTGCGAGGCGGGGAAGGCGTTGGCCAGCAGCAGGGTCGAGGACCCGTGTCCGCATCCGAGATCGGCCACCCGGGCCCCGGCCCTCAGCTTGGCCTCGACGCCGTCGAGAGCGGGGATCCACGACGAGACGAGGTTCATCGCGTACCCCGGGCGGAAGAACCGCTCGACGCCCTCGAACAGCGCAGGGTCGTGTTCGTGCCACGGGAAGCCGCCCCCGGTGCGGGCTGCCTCGGTGATCCGTTCGATGTTCTTGGCGACCGCGACCGGACAGTGGAACGCGGAGGCCGCCTGCATCCCGGCCGTGTCCGCGAGGAGGAACGCCTGCTCTTCGGTGAGCGAGTAGCGGCCGTCGGCCGGGTCGTAGGTGACGTAGCCCCCGGCGGCCTGGCCGGCCAGCCACTCGCGCACGTAGCGCTCGGCAACGCCCGCTTGGGCCGCCACCTCCTGGGAGGTGGCCGGCATGGTGCTCTGCAGCGCCCGGTACAGCCCCAGCCGATCACCGAGGACGGCGCTCAGCGCGTGGTAGCTCCCGCCCACGTCGATGACGAAGCGGCCGAGGAGCTCGTTGAGCTTGTTCTCGTCGAGGGTCATGGCAGAACCTCCTTGTGGATCCACGAGGCCTGCAGGGCCTGGTGGAGGACTGTCGCCGCCCGGGCCCTGCGGGGGCGCGGGCACCCGCGCGAGGTGGGGAAGAGATCCCTGTTCTCGAGTTGCAGCAGCGTGGCGAGGCTGCCCCGTCGGGCACTGGAGACGGTCACGCCGGCTGCGGAGGGGGTCAAGAGGCGAAAGCAACCGATCGGGGGGCCGCGCGCCGAGGACGCCGTTCGCTCATCGGAGGTGTGCGGTGTTCCTGGCGCCCCGGGTGCTCGCCCTCGCCGAGCGGGTCCGGGCGGCCAGCCCCGCGGCCGACCGGGTCGTGCTCCGCCAGCAGGACGTCACGGCTCTCGACGACGTCGGGGCCCAGCAGTCGCTGGTGGACGCGGGACTCTCCTCGGTCACCGTGCGACCCCGTTCGGCAGCACCGGCCATCACCGTGGGCCGCAAGCCGTCCTGCCCCAGTCCGCTGTCCAGCGGCTGGTCATGGGCTGACGGCGGGGATCAGGGGGGCGGCGAACGGCAGGTGCACGACGCCCCGCGCCGGGTCCGCCGTACCGGGGACGAGGCCCGGTGCGCCCACGACGGCAGCGAGCGCCAGCGGGACCATCTGCGTGGCGCCGAGTCCCCACCCGTCCGGGTGCGTCGCGGTCCGGCTGCGCGTTCACGTGCCGGTGTCGCCCAGCCAGTGGGCCAGCTTGCCGCTCCGGTGCACGGCGAGGATGCGGCGTTCGGTGTCGTGGCGCAGGTCGGGCTGGGTGAACACGAGCAGGACGTCGCCGGTGCGCAGCCGGGTGTGGGGAGCCACCGCGGAGGTGGACCCGTCGCGCGAGAGCAGGCCGGGGGTCGCGCCCTCGGGCAGGCGGAGCTCGCTCATGTAGACGCCGTGCAGGCGGGAGCCGGGCAGGACCCGGACCTGCAGGAGGTCGGTGCCCAGCTCGTGCAGGGACGAGGTGCCGACGTCCATGTCCAGCGGCACGCCGTTGGACCTGCCCGCCGGCTCGGAGCCCCCGGGCACGAGCCGGCGCGGGATCCCGCGGGCCAGCCGCGGGGAGGAGTAGACCGCGATGGGGCCGAGGACGGCGAGGACGAGGACGTAGCCGGCGGCGAAGGAGCCGAGCCGGGGGTCCAGCCCGGCGGCCAGCGCCAGCGAGGCGAGGACCAGCGAGAACTCACCGCGGGTCAGCACGGTCAGGCCGATGTTGGCCGCTCCGAGGCGGCCGAGGCCGTGCAGGCGGGCGGCGACGATGCCGGCGACCACGGCGAGCACGACCGTCGTCCCGGCGGCGGCGAGGATCTGCGGGAGCACGGCGAGGACGTCCCCGACGTCGATGGTCAGGCCGAAGTGGAAGAAGAAGATCGCGCCGAAGCCGTCCCGCAGCGGGTGGGTCAGCTGCCGCAGCCGGCGGGCCGTGGGCGTGGAGGCCAGGATCAGCCCGATCATGAACGCGCCGATGGCGTCCGAGACGCCCAGGTGCTCACCGGCGCCGGCGGTGGTGATCGCCAGCCCCAGGGCCAGGACGACGACGATCTCCTCGTCCTTCGTCTTCATGAGGGCACTGACCCACCGGGTGCCGTGCCGCGCCACCACGGACAGCGCCAGCAGGAACGCGAAGGCGATGCCGATGCCGGTCACGGCCTCGGCCACGCCGGAGGCGCCGCCCAGCACCGGTTGCAGCAGGGCCAGGTAGAGGGCGAGGAAGAGGTCCTCGATGACGATGATCCCGAGGATGACGCGGGTCTCGGGGTTCCCCAGCCGCCGGGTCTCCACCAGCAGCTTGGTGACGATGGCGGAGGAGGAGATGCCGACGATGCCGGCGATCACGAACGCCTCCGACGTCCCCCAGCCCAGCGCGAAGCCGAGCGCCAGCCCGCCGCCGATGTTCAGGCACAGGTAGACCCCGGCGGCTGCCGCGAGCCGCCGTCCGCCGGAGGTGAGCTGGGCGAGGGAGAACTCCAGGCCCAGGTAGAACAGCAGGAACACCAGGCCGAGCCGGGCGACCAGTTCCAGGTCCGCCGGTCGGCTGACCAGGACGAAGCCGGGGGTGTGCGGCCCCAGCAGCACGCCGGCGAGCATGAACAGCGGGATGGTCGGCAGCCCGATGGGCACGCCGGCCCGGGCGACCAGGCCGCAGACGAGGAACGCGCCACCGAGCGCGATGAGTGCCTCAGCGACGTGGTGCACCCGGCCTCCCCTGGACGTCCTCCTCCGCCTGCCGATCGCCGGCTCGCACGATCCTCGGGGCCGGTGGGCGGGGGCGGAATCCGTGGCAGCACCCATTCCCGGGTGGCCGCGGGAGGGGATGGGTGCTGGACCCCATCTTCGTGATCGGCACTTGGCCGGCGGGCTCCCGTGCCCGAGGCTCGACAGCGTCGATCACGTGCAACGGCGGGTGGGGGCCAGCGCATGGCGCAGGAGGCAGGGCTGAGGACAGGACGCGGGCTGCCGCTGTTCTGGCGTGTCTGCCTGGTCAACGGCGCCGTCTTCGCCGTGGGCACCGCAGTGCTGGCGGCGTCCCCGGCGACCGTCTCGACGCCGGTGCTGGCCCGTGAGGCGCTGGTGCTCGCCGTCGGCCTGACCGTGATGCTGGCGGCCAACGGGTTGTTGCTCCGCGGGATGCTGGGGCCACTGGACCGGCTGCGGCACCTGATGGAGGACGTCGACCTGCTCCGCCCCGGCCAGCGCCTCCGGGAGCAGGGCAGCGGACCGGCCGCCGACCTCGTCGGCAGCTTCAACGCCATGCTGGAACGGCTCGAGGCCGAGCGTGCCGCCTCCAGCGGACAGGCCCTGGCCGCTCAGGAAGCCGAGCGCCGGCGGGTCGCCCAGGAGCTGCACGACGAGGTCGGGCAGAGCCTGACAGCGGTCCTGCTCGGCCTGCGCCGGGTGGCCGACCGGGCGCCGGCGGAGCTGCAGCAGGACGTGCTGCTCGTGCAGGAGTCCGCGCGGGCGAGCCTCGACGAGGTCCGGCAGGTGGCCCGACGGCTGCGGCCCGGCGTGCTCGACGACCTGGGCCTGGTCAGCGCCCTGACGTCGCTGGTGACCGAGCACGCCCAGCTCACCGGCGCGGAGGTCTGCCGACGGCTCTCCCCCGACCTCCCGTCGCTCGGCCCCGACGCCGAGCTGGTCGTCTACCGGGTCGCGCAGGAGGCGCTGACCAACGTCGCCCGGCACGCCGACGCCGGGCGGGTGTGCGTCGACCTCGCACCGACCTTCGCCGGCGATGCGGTGCAGCTGCGGGTCGTCGACGACGGCCGTGGCCTCGGCGACAGCCGTGAGGGTGCGGGGATCCGCGGCATGCGGGAGCGGGCCATGCTCGTCGCCGCCACGCTCACCGTCGGGCCCCACCCCGAGGGCGGCACCGAGCTGCGGCTGCTGGTCCCGACGCCCCGCCCGGGGGACGGCCGGTGACCGCCTCCGCGCCCACCCGGATCCTGCTCGCCGACGACCACGCCCTCGTCCGCCGCGGCGTCCGGCTGATCCTGGACAGCGAGCCGGACCTGACCGTCGTCGCGGAGGCCGGCGACGGCGCGGAGGCGCTGGCGCTGGCCCGCGTGCACGCCATCGACCTCGCCGTCCTCGACGTCGCCATGCCCCGGCTCACCGGCCTGCAGGCCGCCCGGGAGCTGTCCCGGCGATCTCCGGCCACGCGCATCCTGCTGCTGTCGATGTACGACAACGACCAGTACTTCTTCGAGGCCCTCCGCGCCGGCGCCTCCGGGTACGTGCTCAAGTCGGTCGCCGACCGGGACCTCGTCGAGGCCTGCCGCGCGGTCGTGCGCGAAGAACCGTTCATCTACCCCGATGCGCTGACCGCCCTCATGCGCGAGTACCTCCAGCGCGCCGCTCGCGGTGAACGCCTGCCCGGCAGCGTCCTGTCGGCCCGCGAGGAGGAGGTGGTCAAGCTGATCGCCGAGGGCCGGTCCTCGCAGGAGATCGCGGACCTGCTGGTGATCAGCGTCAAGACCGTCGAGCGGCACCGGGCCAACATCCTGGCCAAGTTGGAACTGCGGGACCGCACCCAGCTGACCCGGTACGCGATCCGCGCGGGCCTGATCGAGCCCTGAGCGCGGCTCGGCGGCCGTGTCGCGGGCACACCTGTCGCCTCCCGGGTCGGCGCCGTGACCCGCGTCGCCGGCCGGAACGGCGACCGTCCCTGCCGCGTTCAGCCGAGGGGCCTCCCGGCCCACCACGACACCTCCACCGAAGAGAGCCATGAGCCCGTATCACAGTCCCCAGGCCGCGTACCCCGTCTCCGGTGAGGGGGGGCGTGGCCGGTGACCGACGTGCTCTCTCTCCTGCTGGGTGTGGCGGTGGTCGGCGGGATCACCGTGCTCACCGGGTACTTCGTGGCGCAGGAGTTCGCCTACATGGCGGTCGACCGCTCCACGCTGGGTGCCCGCGCCGAGGCCGGGGACGCCGCCGCCAAGCGCGCCCTGGGCGTCACCCGGCGCACCTCGTTCATGCTCTCCGGTGCCCAGTTGGGCATCACCGTCACCGGACTGCTGGTGGGGTACGTCGCGGAACCCCTGATCGGGGAGTCCCTCGGCGCGCTGCTCGGCGGCGTCGGCATCCCGACCGCGGTCGGCGTCGGCATCGGCGCGGTGCTGGCGCTGCTGTTCTCCACGCTCGTGCAGATGCTCTTCGGCGAGCTGTTCCCGAAGAACCTGGCCATCGCCCGGCCGGAGCCGGTCGCCCGCTGGCTGGCCACCTCCACCGTCGGCTACCTCAAGGTGTTCGGCTGGCTGATCTGGGTGTTCGACCAGGCGTCGAACCTGCTGCTGCGCGCCCTGAGGATCGAGCCGGTGCACGACGTCGAGCACGCGGCCACCGCCCGCGATCTGGAGCACATCGTGGAGGAGTCGCGGGAGAGCGGCGACCTGCCCGCGGAGCTGTCGATGCTGGTCGACCGCATCCTCGACTTCCCCGACCGCGACGTCGAACACGCGATGATCCCCCGCCCCCGGGTCGGCACCGTCAGCGACGCCGACACCCTGGGCCAGCTGCGTGAGCTGATGGCCTCCGGGCACTCCCGGTACCCGGTGCTCGACGTCACCACCGGGGACGTGGCCGGGGTGGTGCACCTGGCCGACCTGTTGACCACCACCGAGCCCGACTCCGCACCGGTGACCGCCATCGCGCGGGAGTGCCTGGTCGTGTCCACGTTCACCTCGCTGCCCGACGCGCTGCGCCAGCTCGCCGAGACGAGGAACCAGATGGCCTGCGTCATCGACGAGTACGGCGGGTTCGCCGGCGTCATCACCCTCGAGGACCTCGCCGAGGAGCTGGTCGGGGAGATCACCGACGAGCACGACGCCGACGTCGACCCCGGGTACGTGCCGGTCGAGGGCGACGGCGTGTGGGAGATGGCCGGCGACGTGCACGTCGACGAGGTCGAGCGCGCCCTGGGTGTCGACCTGCCACGTGGGCACTACGAGACGATCGCCGGCCTGGTCATGGCCGCCGCCGGCACTCTGCCCGAGCCCGGCGCCACGCTCACCGTCGAGCTGCCGCCCGACCCCGGTGACCTGGTCCACGACGACGCCCCCGCTGTCCGGCACCTGGCCGTCGCAGTCCTCGCCGTGGAACGGCACGTCCCCTCTCGGGTGCGCCTGGAGCTGCCCGACCGCACCGCCCCGGGCGCCGACCCAGACACTGCCACCGGTGCCGCCACCGACCCCACCGGCCGCACGGCCGCGACCGCCGAGGAGCACACCCGATGAGCGACAACCCCGTGGTGGTGCTCGCCGCGACGGTCGTCATCGTCGCGCTGTCCGCGTTCTTCGTGGCGGTGGAGTTCGCCGCGCTGGCCGCCAAGCGGCACCGGCTGGAGGAAGCCGCACCGACCAGCCGCTCGGCGCGGGCGGCGCTGCGGAACTCCTCGGAGCTGACGCTGCTGCTGGCCGGCTCGCAGCTGGGCATCACGGCGGCGACCCTGGCCCTCGGTGCCATCAGCAAGCCGGCCGTGCACCACTGGCTCACCCCGCTGTTCGAGACCTGGGGGCTGCCGCTGGTCGCCGCCGACGTCGCCGGCTTCGTCCTCGCGCTGCTGATCGTGACCCTCATCCACCTGGTGGTCGGCGAGATGGCCCCGAAGTCGTGGGCCATCGCGCACCCGGAGCGCTCGGCGACCCTGCTCGCCGGGCCGATGCGGGCGTTCATGGCGGTGTTCCGTCCGGTGCTGCGGCTGCTGAACACCGCGGCCAACCGGCTGGTCCGTCGCGTGGGAGTGGAGCCGGCCGACGAGGTCGCCGTCGGCCACAGCCCAGACGCGCTGCGCCACCTGGTGGAGCACTCGGCCAACGTCGGCGCGCTCGACGCGCGGTTCTCCGCGCAGATCTCCGGCGCTCTGGAGCTGGAGCGGATGACCGTCCGCGAGCTGGTCACGCCGGACGCGCCGCTGGTCGCCGTAGCCGCCGACGCCGGCGTCGGCGCCGTGCGCGAGGCCACCCGGCGCACCGGGCACCTGCGCATCCTGCTCGGGACCCGGGCGCGGCTGACCGGTGTGGTGCACGTCCGCGACACCCTCACCGCGCCCGAGGAGGCGTCCGCGGCCGGGTTCGCCCGGCCGGTGTTCACCCTGGACGTCGACACCACCGTGCACGCCGCGCTCAAGGCGATGCGGGAGACCCGCAACCACCTGGCAGTCGTCACCGACAGCGGTGCGGTCCTGGGCGTCATCACGCTGTCGGACGTGCTGCGCCGCCTGTTCCCGCAGCCGACCACAGCCGCCGCCTGACGACCGGACCCCACCAGTGCGTGCGGCCGGGCCCGGCAGCAGGGTCGCGGGGGGTGCGGAGGCCCCGCTCGCCGGGGCTCGAGCAGGCGGGCGAGCGCACCGACGAGGCCGGCGACGAGATCGACCATCCCGGCACCCGCCCACCGGCCACGCCGGGCGGCCCGGCGCACGTCCGTGACGCTGCGGGCCCGGACGGACGTGCCACGCCACCGGTGCGGTGGCCCGCAGCATGCTGCCCGTCCCAGTGGGTAGCAGGGCCGGCATGAGCAGCGAGGACAAGATCAGCAACAAGATCGACGAGCTGGCCGGCAAGGGGAAGGAGGCCGTCGGCCGCGCAACCGACGACCCGGACCTGGTCGCCGAGGGCAAGGCCGACCAGGCCAGGAGCAACCTCAAGCAGGCCGGCGAGAAGATCAAGGACGCCTTCAGGTAGTCCACCGACCCCGGCAGCCCGGCGCCACCGCACCTCCGAGCCCGCTCCTCATCAGGCAGCCTGCGACTGCTGGGACGTCGTGCAGGCCGGGTACCGGGACCTCACCGCGACGCCGGGGAGCTGCCCCGCGGCCCGAGCCGGGTGGGTGCGTCAGCGGCGACGGGTCTCCGGGAACAGCAGGTCGACGAAGCGGGCGGCGGTCGGCTGGGGCTCGTGGTTGGCCAGCCCCGGCCGCTCGTTGGCCTCGACGAAGACGTGCTCGGGCCCGTCGAGGTCGGGGACGAGGAAGTCCAGGCCGGTCACCGGGATGCCGATGGCGCGGCTGGCCCGGACGGCGGCCGCTGCGATCTCGGGGTGCAGCCGAGCGGTGACGTCCTCGATGGTGCCGCCCGTGTGCAGGTTCGCCGTCCGGCGCACGCGGATCCGCGCACCGGCCGGCGGGACGTCGTCCATCGCCCAGCCCGCCTCGGCGACGACGGCGGCCGTCGTGTCGTCCAGCGGGATCCGCGACTCCCCGCCGGTGGCGCGCTCCCGGCGCCGGCTGGTCCGGCGGATCAGGGTCGTGACGTCGGAGACGCCGTCGCCGACCACGGTGGCCGGCCGGCGCACGGCGGCGGCGACCACCTCGGAGTCGATGACGACCACCCGCAGGTCCTCCCCCGGCACCAGTTCCTCGACCAGCACGTCCGGGCAGTGCTGCCGCGCCAGCGCGACCGCCGACCGCAGGCCCGCCTCGTCCCGCACCCCGACGGTGATGCCCTTGCCCTGTTCCCCGCGCGCCGGCTTCACCACCACCTCGCCGAACCGCTCGAGCAGGGCCAGGGCCGGTCCGAGGTCGTCGCCGACCACCTCGGCGCCGACGGGGACGCGGACGCCGGCACCCGCCATGATCCGGCGGGTGACCCGCTTGTCGTCGCAGCGGCTCATGGCCACGGCCGTGGTGAGCTCGGAGAGGGACTCGCGGGTCAGCACGCTGCGCGCGCCGAGGCTGAACCGCATCTCCCCGTGGGCGGCGTCGGTGACCTCGACCCGGATGCCCCGGCGCAGCGCCTCGTCGGCGAGGATCCGGGCGTAGACGTTGAGCCGGTCGAGCCCGGCCGGGCCGGGGACGAACAGCGGCGCGTTCACCGCGTTGCGGCGCTTCACCACCAGCGCGGGCACCTGGCGGAAGCCGAGCTTGCGGTAGAGCGCGATCGCGGGGGCGTTGTCGTGCAGCACCGAGAGGTCGAGGTAGTTGCGCCCCCGGGCGAGGTAGCGCTCGGTGAGCACGCGCACCAGCGCCTCCCCCGTCCCCGGCGGGGCCTCGCCCGGGTCGACGGCCAGGCACCACAGGCTGCTGCCGCCCTCGGGGTCGCCGAACGCGCGGACGTGGTCGACGCCCGTGACCGTGCCGACGACCCGTCCGGTGCGCCGGTCCTCCGCCACGAGGTACCGGACCGTGCGGGTGGAGTGGTTGTGCCACACGGTGTCCGGGTCCCCGGAGACCATGCCGGTGCGCGTGATGATGCGCTCCATCGCGGCGACGTCGTCCGGACAGGTCACCGTGCGCACGAAGACGTTCTCGACCAGCTCCCGTCGCGGCCGGTACCGGTGCAGGTCCAGCCGGAAGGTGAGCGAGGGGTCCAGGAACAGCTCGGTGGGCGCCAGGCCCAGGAGCACCTGGGGATCGCGCGGGTAGATGCAGATGTCGCGGCGGCCCTCGGCCTCCCCGCGCAGCGCCTCCACCAGCCGCTGCGGGTCGGCGAAGGTCTGGCCGAACACGAGGCGACCCCAGCCGAGGTCCAGGACGGCCTCGGTGTCCATGCCGCGCAGCTGGTGCTCCGACGGCGGGTGCCAGGGGGTGCCGGTGATCGTCGGGACGGCGCTCAGCGGCCGCCGCCGGACGTCAGGCCTCGCGACCACGGGACACCTCCCCGCCGTGCCGTGGCCCTCGTGGGCCGGATGTCGGACGAGGCGTACTGGTCCACACGATGTGCTGCCACCCGATGTCGTGCCCGGCCCGTGGGCAGGGTGTTCCACCCCGGCCGAGTCGGGAGACCATGCCCGCCCTGACGCGGACGAAACGCACCCGTAACAAACGCCGGCGCCGATGGTCAGTGCGCGACCGCAGCCACGGGGACCAGCCGGGCCGGCCCCGCGGGCACGTACGACGCCCCGGCCCGGAGGAGCTCGTAGACCCCCTGGCCGGCCACCGCCCAGCGACCGGCCGCCGGTTCCCCGCGCAACCAGGTGGCGGCGACCGTCAGCAGCTGCAGGCCACCGGACGCCTCGAGGTTGAGGTGCACGGGCAGCGGCACCTGGCGCAGCAGCCCGGCCGGGTGGTCGGTGAGCAGGGTGTCGGCCAGCCCGGCCACGCCGAAGGCGGCCAACAGCGCGCGCGTTCGCGGCCCCCAGCGCCGGGTCCGCGGCACGGTGAGCAGGGCTGCGGTGCTGAGCAGGTCGAGCGCGGCGTGCGCCCGCGCCGGCAGGGGCCGGCGCGGGGCCAAGGGGTCGTCGGGCTCCGACCGCGGGACGACGACCCGGTCGCCGGCGGTGTCCGGGTCGTCCAACTCCTTCGCGAGGAACGCGTCCACCAGCCGGGCGGACACGTCGGGTGCCGAGTAGTGGGCGTTGTGCGCGGCACCCTCGATCGCGACCAGCCGCCCGTCGGGCAGCAGCCGGGTGACCTGCTCGGCCCACTCCTGGGACAGCGCCCGGTCGTGCCGCCCCCGCACGACCAGGGTGGGCGCCACGACGTCGGGCAGCCGCAGCTCGACCGGGTCGTCCGCACTGCGGACCAGCTGCTGCACCATCCGCGCCATGCCCGTGGACAGGTACTCCACCTGGAACAACGGCTGCAGCGTGGGCACCTCGAAGACCATGTTCCGCAGCACCTGCGCGTACTGCTGCCACGGGCGGCGGTAGCGGGGGTCGGGGGTGGGTCCGGACAGCACCAGCCGGTCCACCCGGTCCGGATGGTGGGCGGCCAGCTCGACGGCGACCTGCGAGCCGATCGAGTTGCCGAAGAAGCTGGCCCGGGCGATGCCGCAGGCGTCCAGCCAAGCCAGCAGGTGCTCGGTCTGCGTTGCCACGTCGGGTCCTCCCGGCCGGCGCAGCCGCGGGTCGCGCGGTGACCGGCCGAAGCCGGGCAGGTCCGGCGCGACCACGTCGTGGCCGAGTGCCGCCAGGCGGCGCCCCAGCGGGACGAGGTACCTGCTGGACAGGCCCAGCCCGTGCAGCAGGACGAGGGGCACCCGGTCCCTGCTCTCCTCGGGGCGCCACGTCCGGGTGTGGACCCGGACGCCCAGGGCGGGCACGTCGGTCCAGACCCGCCGTGGGGTGGGGCCGGGCGGGCGGAGGGAGGGCAGGGTGGGCACGGTGCCTCCGGAGGGTGGGGGACGTCCCCGGCTGCTCGAGGCCCCGGCCCCCTACCCATCGACCGAGGGGTGCACCACATCTGCCCCCTCCCGGGTTGGGACGCCGGATCTCGGGGCATGAGCCGGAGGCGGGCACGGGTGAACAGCCACCCCGGACCGCTCCCTCCTCCTGAGAGTCCTCTGATGACGTCTGCCCCGACCCGGGCCGCGGCTCCCGCCGTCCCCCTGTCCGACCGGACCCTCCCGGACCTCCCGCCCGAGGTCTCCATCCCGACCTACGACCGCGCCGCGCTCCGCCCCGGCGTCGTGCACATCGGCGTCGGCGGCTTCCACCGCGCTCACCAGGCCGTCTACCTCGACGAGCTGGCCCGCCGGGGCTCCACCGAGTGGGGCGTGATCGGCGTCGGCCTGCACAGCCGCGCGATCGGGGAGGTCCTCACCGGCCAGGACCGGCTCTACACCGTGGTCGAGCGTGCGGCCGACGGGGACCGCGCCACCGTCGTCGGTGCGCTGACCCGGTACCTGTACGCCCCGGACGACCCGGAGGCGGTGCTCACGGCGCTGGCCGACGAGCGCACCCGCGTGGTGACGCTGACGATCACCGGCACCGGCTACCGCGTCGACGCGCACAGCGGCGAGTTCGACGCCGACGACCCGCACATCGCCCGCGACCTCGAGGACCCCGGCACACCCGAGACGGTCTTCGGCTACCTGGTCGAGGCCCTGCACCGGCGGCGGCAGGCCGGCCTCCCGCCGTTCACGGTGCTCTCGTGCGACAACATGCAGTCCAACGGGACGGCGGCCCGCACCGCGGTCGTGTCGTTCGCCCGGTTGAGGGACGACGACCTCGCCGCGTGGATCGAGGAGCACGTCGCCTTCCCCAGCAGCATGGTCGACCGGATCACCCCCAACACCAGCCCGGAGGACCGGGACGCCATCGCCGTCGCGACCGGCGTCGACGACCGGTGGCCGGTGATCACCGAGCCGTTCCGCCAGTGGGTGGTCGAGGACTCCTTCTGCAACGGCCGGCCGCCGCTGGAGGAGGTCGGCGTCCGGTTCGTCGAGGACGTGTCGCCGTACGAGACGATCAAGACCCGGCTGCTCAACGCCGGGCACAGCGCCATCGCCTACCTGGGTTACCTCGCCGGCTACCGGACGACGGCCGACGTGATGGGCGACCCGGTCTTCCGCACGTTCCTCGCCCGGCTGATGGCCGAGGAGATCGGCCCGTCGCTACCGGACGTCCCGGACGTCGACCTCGCCGGGTACCAGGCCACACTGCTCGACCGGCTGGCCAACCCGCGGATGGCCGACCAGCTGTCGCGGCTGTCCCGGCGCGGCTCGACCAAGATCCCCAACTACGTCCTGCCGTCGGTCCGGGCGGCGATGGAGGAGGGCCGCCCGCACCAGCTGCTGTGCCTGGCGGTGGCCGGCTGGCTGCGCTTCCTGCGCGGTGCGGACTACGCCGGGGAGGAGGTCCCGATCCAGGGCCCGCGCCCCGACCTCGTGCCGATCGCGCAGGAGGCGGGTGGCGACGCCACGCCGTTGCTGTCGGAGGAGTCGGTCTTCGACCACATCGGCCGCGACCCGCGGTTCGCC
Source organism: Geodermatophilus sp. SYSU D00779 (assembly GCF_054050595.1). Classification (NCBI taxonomy): domain Bacteria; kingdom Bacillati; phylum Actinomycetota; class Actinomycetes; order Geodermatophilales; family Geodermatophilaceae; genus Geodermatophilus; species Geodermatophilus sp. SYSU D00779. Next base: position 22,452 of record NZ_JBJGZQ010000029.1, on the reverse strand, counting down.
GAGTGCGTCCAGCGGGCGCTCTCCGCGCTCGACCGGCAGGGGCCGCGCGAGGTCATCGAGGAGTTCCTCGCCACGGGCGGGCACGCGTGACGGGCCAGCGGTCCCCCTCCCTGGACCCGGCCGCGGTGACCACCCTGCTCTGCGACGCCGACGGCACGCTGTTCCCCTCCGAGGAGCCGGCCTACGCCGCGTCGGCCGACGTCACCAACCGGTTCCTCGCCGGGCTGGGGGCGGAGCGGGCCTTCGCCCCCGACGAGCTGCAGCGGATGACCAACGGCAAGAACTTCCGGGCCGCGGCCACGGAGCTCGCCACCGGCTACCGGCGCGACCTGACCCGCGCCGACCTCGAGCACTGGGTGACCGAGGAGAAGGACGTCGTCACCGCCCACCTGCGCACCGTCCTGCGCCCGGACCCGGCGGTGCGCGGGCCACTGGAGCGCCTCTCCGGCCGGTTCGCGCTCGCGGCGGTCACCTCGAGTGCCTCCTCCCGGCTGGCCGCCTGCCTCGAGGTGACCGGCCTGGCCCCGCTGTTCGGCGCCGACCGCAGGTTCAGCGCCGAGGACTCGCTGGTCGAACCCACGAGCAAGCCGGACCCCGCCGTGTACGTGCACGCCGGCCGCACGCTCGGGGTGGCGCCGGCGGACGCGGTCGCCGTCGAGGACTCGGTGAACGGCGCCCTCTCGGCAGTGGCCGCCGGGTACCCGACCGTCGGGATCCTGCAGTTCGTCCCGGCGGCCGATCGGCGGGCCCGCGCCGAGGCCCTCCACGAGGTCGGGGTGGCCGCGGTCGTCGAGTCGTGGGCCGACGTGGAGCGGCTGCTGCGCTGACCCCGGGAGACGGGACCGCGCCGTCGGTGGGGGCTCTCGGGCGTCTCCGCGTGGCCCCGTGGGGTGGACGACGAGTGGCGCGGCTCGCCCGGGTACCCGTCGGACCACCGCCCAGCCGGCCAGCCGAGCCCGTGCAGCCCGGCCCATCGCCCTCCTCGCCCCGCCCGCGCCGACGTGGGGACCGGCCCCCCGCCGGTCGCGCGTCCCGCTGGACGGCGCGGAGGGTGGCTGTGGACGTCCGGCTCCGAGCCGACCGACGGAGGATGACCGGGTGCGCGCGGTGGTGAGCAGGGTCGGGACGGCGGCGGTGACGGTGGACGGCGCGGTCGTCGGGGAGATCGGCCGGGGGCTGCTGGCCCTGGTCGGTGTGAGCCGCGAGGACGACGCGGAGCGGGCCCGGGCGCTGGCGCGCAAGGTGCACGAGCTGCGGGTCTTCCCCACCGAGGACGGCGCCCGATCGGTGGGCGACCTCGGCCTCCCGGTGCTGATCGTGAGCCAGTTCACACTGTATGCCGACACCCGGAAGGGCCGCCGTCCCTCCTGGTCCGACGCCGCCCCCGCTGAGGCGGCCGAGCCGCTGGTCGAGGAGGTGGTCGCCGAGCTGCGCCGTCGCGGCAGCGAGGTGGCGACCGGGGTGTTCGGGGCGCGCATGCTCGTGTCGTCGGTCAACGAGGGGCCGATGACCTTGCTGCTGGAGGTCTGAGCCGCTCCCGGACGGGGTACCCCGACGTGACGCGACACACGCCCTGTGCGTTTGCTGGGAAACGGGCATCCGTGGAACACCCGACCCCGTCGGTGCCGTTGGACAGGGCGTACCACACGGACACACAGAGCAGGGGCTCACCGGTCCACCAGAGCCGGCCGAGTGGCCCCACCCCCGACGCCCGGGGTGCACCGTCGCCCATCGACGACCGACGGTGCGCATCCGATCCGAAGGCAAGGACGAAGACAGATCGTGACGCTGCTGCAGTCTTCCACCACCGACACCCTCGAGGTCCGCTCGCCGCGGCGCGAGCCGGACACCAGCGGGCTGGTCTCGACCGACCTCGTCCGGGTGTACCTCAACACCATCGGCAAGACCGCGCTGCTGACCGCCGAGCAGGAGGTCGAGCTCTCCAAGCGGATCGAGGCCGGTCTCTACGCCGAGCGCCTGCTCGCCGAGCGGCAGCTGACCCCCGCCCTGCAGCGGGACTACAAGGCGCTGGCCGCCGACGGCAAGGCTGCCAAGCGGCACCTGCTCGAGGCCAACCTGCGCCTGGTCGTCTCGGTGGCCAAGCGCTACACCGGCCACGGCATGACGTTCCTGGACCTCATCCAGGAGGGCAACGTCGGCCTGATCCGGGCGGTCGAGAAGTTCGACTACACCAAGGGCTTCAAGTTCTCGACGTACGCGACGTGGTGGATCCGCCAGGCCATCACCCGCGCGATGGCCGACTCCGGCCGCACCATCCGGCTGCCCGTGCACCTCGCCGAGCAGGTCAACAAGGTGGTGCGCACCCGGCGCCGGATCCACCAGGAGCTCGAGCGGGAGCCCACCCCCGAGGAGCTGGGCCTCGAGCTCGACATGACCCCCGAGCGGATCACCGAGCTGCTGGAGTACTCCCGCGACCTGGTGTCGCTGGACCAGACGGTCGGCGCCGACGAGGAGTCCCGGCTCGGTGACTTCATCGAGGACGCCGACGCCGCGGTCGCCGAGGACGCCGTGGCCTTCCAGATGATGAAGGGCGACGTGCGCAACGTGCTCGCCACCCTGGAGGAGCGGGAGCGCGACGTGGTCGTGCTGCGCTTCGGCCTCGACGGCGGCCAGCCCCGGACGCTGGAGCAGATCGGCAAGCAGTTCGGCCTCTCCCGCGAGCGGGTCCGCCAGATCGAGCGGGAGACGATGGCCAAGCTGCGCGACCCGCAGCGTGCCGACGCCCTGCGCGACTACCTCGCCTGACCCACCGACCGGAGCCGGGTCGTCCTCCTCGAGGACGGCCCGGCTCCGTCGTCCCGGCCCACCACGCCGCAAGCCCGTGACCGGATCGGCAGTCGGCGGGATCCTGGGGGTGCCCAGCACCGAGGGGGCGCCATGACCACCGAACACCGGGACGCCGAGGCGTTCCAGGTCACCGCCGAGGCGGCCGAGCTGTACGAGGCCCGGTTCGTGCCGGCGCTCTTCGCCGAGTGGGCGCCGCTCCTGGCCGACCTGGCCGGCGTCCACCCCGGGCAGACCGTCCTCGACACCGCCTGCGGCACCGGCATCGTCGCCCGCACCGTCGCCGACCGGCTCGCCGGGGACGGGCGCGTGGTGGGCGTGGACCTCAACGAGGCCATGCTCGCCGTCGCCCGCCGGATCCGGCCGGACCTGGAGTGGCGTCAGGGCGACGTCGCCACCCTGCCGTTCGCCGACCGCTCCTTCGACGTGGTGCTGTGCCAGATGGCGCTGATGTTCTTCCCCGACCGGACGGCGGCCCTGCGGGAGATGGCCAGGGTCGTCCGCCCGGGCGGCGCGGTCGCGCTCTGCGTGCCCGCCGCGCTGGAGGACCAGCCGGCCTACGGCCCCTTCGTCGAGATGGCGGCGCAGCAGGCGGGTCCGGAGGCGCGGACGCTGCTCGGCAGCTACTGGGTCTGCGGTGACCTCGACGCGCTGACCACGTCGCTCGCGGACGCCGGCCTGGAGGTCGTGGGCACGCGAACCCACCTCGGCACGGCCGAGTTCGCCTCGCCCGACGAGTTCACCACCACGGAGGTCGAGGGCTCTCCGCTGGGCAGCCGGATCTCCGCGGAGGTGTACGCGCGCATCCGCGCGGGGGCCCGGGAGGTGCTGCGCCCGTTCACCGCGGCCGACAGCACCCTCCGCGCCCCGTTCCGCGGGCACCTGGTCGCCGCCCGGACGCCCGTGGACTGAGAAGGGACCACCCATCCCCCGCCGCTCGTCGAAGGACCCCGCACTCCCCGCCCCGCAGGCTCGGGGCGGTGCCCTGGACCGGGCCAGCGGGCCCCGAAGGGTGGCCGTTCCAGTACGTCACCAGGCTCAGGACGGAGCCGGTCAGACCCCGGGCGTGCGCATGCGACGCGGACCGGGATCCACCCGCGCGGTGGGCGGGCCGACCCGGGCCGTGGCCCCGGCCACGACCAGCGACCGGCCACCGTGCCAGGGGTTGGGCGGGCCGACGATGACCGGCTCCAGCGCCAGCTGCAGCACCTCGGGCAGGTCGTCGGCGAGCCGGGCGACCCGCAGCAGCAGCTCCTCCAACGCCGCGACGTCGGCCGGCTCGGAGCCGCGGTAGCCGTTGAGCAGCGGCCACGCCCGGGGGGCGCGCACCAGCTCGGCGGCGTCCAGGTCGGTCAGCGGCAGGGTCCGGTAGGCGCGGTCGCCGAGCAGGTCGGTGGCCACGCCGCCGAGGCCGAAGCTGACCAGTGCACCGAAGGACGGGTCGTCGACGATCCCCACGACGGTGGCCACCCCGGGGGCGGCCATCTCCTGCACGATCACCGGGTCGCCCGACGGGATCGCGGCGAACGCCGAGCGGACCGCGTCGGCGTCGCCCAGGTCCAGCCGGACCCCGCCGAGGTCGGAGCGGTGCCGCAGCCACGGGGCGGTCGACTTGAGCACCACCGGGTAGCCGATCTCCTCGGCCGCCGCCACCGCGGCCTCCGCGTCGGTGACCGTGCGGGTGCCCAGCAGCGGGATGCCGTAGGCGGCCAGCAGCGCGATGAGCTCCTCGTCGGTCAGCGCCCGGCCATCCGGCGCGGAGGCCAGCGCCGACAGCACGACGTCCCGCGCGGCCTGCTCGTCGATCCCCTCCAGCTCGGGGACCTCACCGACCGGGCGGCGCTGCCAGGCCGCGTACTGCGCCGTCTTGGCCAGGGCGATGACCGCCCGCTCGGGGGTGGAGAACGACGGCACCGAGCCGCGGGCCGGCGTCCCGTCCTCCCCGGGGACGGCGAGCTCCGGCGGGATGCCCTCGGTGGAGAGGAAGCTCGCCACGACCGGCTTGTCCGCCGTCTGGGTGACCTCCAGCAGCGCCCGGCCGAACTCCGCGGCCCCGGACCGGCGGGTCACCGGGGGCAGGAACACCGCGACGACGGCGTCCACGCCCTCGTCGTCGACCGCCTCCTGCAGCGCGACGCGGAACGCCTCGGCGGAGCCGTCGGCGCCGATGTCGGTGGGCGCCTCGTGCGCCAGCCGCAGACCGTGCTCGAGGACCGCGTCGCTGACCAGCCAGCCCATGGCGGTGGAGTTGCCGACCACGGCGACCCGGTCGCCGGCCGGCAGCGGCTGGTGCGCCACCAGGGTGCCGACGTCGAACAGCTGGGCCAGGGTCTCGACCCGGATCACCCCGGCCGAGGCGAACAGCGCCGCGACCGACTCCTCGGGCACCGCCACCGAGGTCCCGGCCAGGCCCTCGGTCATCCGCACGTGCCGACCGCCCTTCACCGCCACCACCGGTTTCATGCGCGCCAACCGGCGAGCGAGGCGGGCGAACTTGCGGGGGTTGCCGAAGCTCTCCAGGTACAGCAGCACCACCTCGGTGCCCGCGTCGGTGGCCCAGTACTGGAGCAGGTCGTTGCCGCTGACGTCGGCCCGGTTGCCGGCGGAGACGAAGCTGGACAGGCCGATGTTGCGGCTGCGCGCCCGCTCCAACAGCGCCGAGCCCAGCGCGCCGGACTGCGCGAAGAAGCCCACCCGCCCGTGGCCGGGGATCCGGGGCGCCAGGCTGGCGTTCAGCCGCACCCCCGGGTCGGTGTTGACGATGCCCAGGCAGTTGGGGCCCACCACCCGCATGCCCGAGGCGCGGGCCGCGGCGACCAGCTGCCGCTCGCGCACCCGTCCCTCCGGGCCGGACTCGCCGAAGCCGCCGGAGATCACGACCAGCCCGTGGACGCGCTTGCGCCGGCACGCCTCGACCACGTCGGCGACCTCGTCGGCGGGCACCGCGAGGACGGCGAGGTCGACGTCGTCGGGGATGTCCTCGATGCCGGCGTAGGCCGGCACGCCACGCACGTGCCGGGTGCCCGGGTTGACCGGGTAGATCGGGCCCCGGAAGCCGTAGTCGAGCAGGTGCCGCAGGACGGCGTGGCCGATCTTGTCCTCGTCGTTGCTCGCGCCCACCACCGCGACCGACGACGGCGTGAGCAGCCGCGCGATCGACCGCGACTCGCTGCGCTGCTCCCGCTCGTAGGCCACCTGCAGCGCGGTCTCGGTCGGCGCGATCGGGAAGGTGAGGTGGACGACGCCCTCCTCGTAGGACCGGGTCGGCGTGTACCCGGCGTCGAGGAAGACCCGCACCATCCGGTTGTTCTGCGCGAGCACCTCGGCGACGAAGTTCTCGATGCCCCGCTCCCGCGCGGCGGCGGCCAGGTGCTCGAGCAGCACCGAGCCCAGCCCGCGTCCCTGGTGCGCGTCCTCGATGAGGAAGGCGACCTCGGCGTCGTTCGTACCCGGGTAGCGGTCGTAGCGGCCGACACCGATGACCTGGTCGCCCAGCACCAGCACGAACGCGACCCGGGTGTCGTGGTCGACGTGGGTGAAGCGGTGCAGGTCCTTGTCCGACAGCCGCTTCATCGGACCGAAGAAGCGGTAGTAGCGGGTCTGGTCGGAGCTGCGGTCCATCAGCCCGACCAGGCCCTCGGTGTCCTCGGGACAGATCGGGCGCAGGTGCACCGTGCCGCCGTCGGCGGCGATGATGTCGGCCTCCCAGTGGGCCGGCGGCTGGGGCGGCGGGGCGTCCTCCACCGGAGCCGGCGGCGGCCCCGCCGCAGGGTCCCGCCGCGAGCTCGCGAGCGGTGGGGGGCAGGGGGGTCCTTGTTCAGTCACGGGGGTCGTCCGGGTCCAGGCCGAAGTAGGGGAACGAGGCGGTCCGGGTGCGGGCGATGGCCCGGTCGACGCGGGACTCGGTGAACGGGTCCCAGTGCGCGAAGCCGGTGTAGCCGCCCTCCGTCATGTGCGTCGGCGGACGGGCGCGCAGCCCGCGCCGGACGACGTCCTCCCGCCACGACTCGGGGATCTCGGTGGCCGGGTCGAGCCGGGCTCCGGCGGCCTCGGCGATGAGGTGCGTCCAGGCGCGCGGCACGCACCGGACCAGCCCGTAGCCGCCGCCGCCGAGGGCGACCCAGCGGCCGTCGCAGATCTCGTGGGCCAGGTCGTGCACGGCCCGGTAGCTGGCCCGCTGCCCGTCGACGGTCAGCGCGAGGTCGGCGAGCGGGTCCTCGTGGTGGGCGTCGCAGCCGCACTGGGTCACCAGGATCTCCGGCCGGAACGCCTTGAGCACGCTGGGCACGACGGCGTGGAAGGCCCGCAGCCAGCCCGGGTCGTCGGTGCCGTTGGGCAGCGCCAGGTTGACCGCGCTGCCCAGCGCCGTGTCCGGGTCGCCGGTCTCCTCGGGGAACCCGGTGCCGGGGAACAGGGTGAGCGGCGTCTGGTGGATGCTCACCGTCAGCACCCGCGGGTCGTCGTAGAAGGCGGCCTGCACACCGTCGCCGTGGTGGACGTCGAGGTCGAGGTAGGCGATGCGCTGGTGCCCCTGGTCGAGCAGCCACGAGATGGCCACGGCGGCGTCGTTGAAGACGCAGAAGCCCGACGCGCGGTCGCGCATCGCGTGGTGCAGGCCACCGGAGATGTTGACCGCGTGCTGCGCCCGGCCGCTGTGCACCTGCTCGGCGGCGAGCACGCTGCCACCGGTGATCAGCGCCGCGGCGTCGTACATCCCGTCGAAGACGGGGTTGTCCGGCGTCCCGAGGCCGTGCCCCACCCCCGGGTCGGCCGGTGCGCGTTTCACCGCGTCCAGGTAGGCCGGGTCGTGCACCCGGGTGAGCAGGTCGACGTCGGCCGGAGTGGGCCGCAGCACCTGCAGCCGGTCGGTGGCCAGCACGCCGAGGCTGTCGGCCAGCCGCATCGTGAGGTCCAGCCGGACCGGGTGCAGCGGGTGGTCCCCGCCCATCGTGTAGCCGAGCAGCGCGTCGTCCCAGACGACCGCGACCGAGTCACTCACGGGGCACTCCTCGACGGCGACGGCGGTGTCCCCGGCGACGCTACCGTCGGCACCGCGGCGCCGTCCCGGTGACGGTGCCGCCGCGTGAGCGGGTGCACGCGCTCTCCCCCCGTACCATCAGGGACGACACGGAGGAGACCAGTGAACGACCTCATCGACACCACGGAGATGTACCTCCGGACGATCTTCGAGCTGGAGGAGGAGGGGATCGTCCCCCTCCGCGCCCGCATCGCGGAGCGGCTGCACCAGAGCGGCCCGACGGTGAGCCAGACGGTCGCCCGGATGGAGCGCGACGGCCTGCTGACCGTCGAGGGCGACCGGCACCTGCAGCTGTCCGAGTCCGGGCGCCAGCTGGCCACCGCGGTCATGCGCAAGCACCGGCTCGCGGAGTGCCTGCTCGTCGACGTCATCGGGCTGGACTACGCCGACGTCCACGAGGAGGCGTGCCGCTGGGAGCACGTCATGAGCGAGGCCGTCGAGCGCAAGCTGCTCACCCTGCTCGGCAACCCGACGGTGTCGCCGTTCGGCAACCCCATCCCCGGTCTCGACGCCCTCGGCGGCGCGACCTCCGCGGTGCTCGACTCCCTGACGCTGCTGTCCACCACGGCCACCCCCGAGGGGCGCCGCGTGGAGATCAAGCGGATCAGCGAGCAGCTGCAGGAGGACAGCGAGCTGATGCGCCAGCTCGCCGCCCAGGGCCTGCGACCGGGCATGACCGCCGTCGCCCAGCTGACCGCCGGCTCGATCAGCCTCGACGGCAACGTGCTGCCGATGGGCGTGGCCCAGCACGTGTTCGTCAGCGCCCTCGACGAGGACCTCACCCCGGCCGAGGCGGCTCCCCGCCTCTGAGCGCGGACCCCTCGCCCCCCACCCCTCGGGGGAGGACCCCGTCCTCCTCACCGGGGGAGGACCCCGCCCTCCGCAGGCTCTGGGCGGTGCCCTGGACGAGGCCTGCCCCGGGACGGGACCGGGGACCCTGCACGGGGCCACGCTCACCCGGCTCCTACGGTGGGCCGGGTGAGCGAGCCCGCCGACGCCCCCGTCCCGCCCTCCTCCCCCTTCGCCGACCTCGCCGCCTTCGTCGCCCTGCCCCGGCTGGCCGGGCTGGCCCTCTCCGCCGACGGCCGCCGGCTCGCCGTGGCGGTGCAGACCCTCGACGCCGAGAAGACCGCGTGGCAGTCCGCCCTGTGGGAGGTCGACCCGGAGGGACGGCGGCCGGCCCGCCGCCTCACCCGCAGCGCCCCCGGCGAGTCCACGCCGACGTGGGCGCCCGACGGCTCGCTGCTGTTCACCTCCGCCCGCCCCGACCCCGAGGCCGGGAGCAGGTCCGGGGCCGGTGCCGGGGAGGACCCGCAGCGGGCGCTGTGGAGCCTGCCCGCCGAGGGCGGTGAGGCCCGGCTGCTGCTGACCCGCCCGGGCGGGATCGAGGCCGTCGGCGTCGCCGCGGACACCGGCGAGGTCGTGGTCACCGCCTCGGCCATGCCCGGCGCGACCGACGCCGAGGCCGACGCCGAGCGCCGGAAGCGGCGCAAGGAGGCCGGGGTCACCGCGATCCTGCACGAGGCCTACCCGGTGCGTCACTGGGACGCCGACCTCGGCCCCGCCACCCCGCACGTGTTCTGGGCCGGCGCGCTGCCTGCCGACCCCGCCGCCGGCGCCGAGCGCCCCCCGGTCGAGCTGCGCGACCTGACCCCCGACGCCGTTCCACCCAGCGGCGCCGGCGGCCACCTGCACCTCTCCCCCGACGGCCGGCTGCTGGTGCGCGTGGAGACGGTGCCCGACGGTCCCGCGGGTCGGCGCGACCGGCTGCTCCTGGTCGAGACCGCGACCGGCGGGAGCCGGGCCCTGGTGGACGACCCGCTCGCCGACCTCTCGGCGCCGCGCTTCTCCCCCGACGGCAGTGCCGTGGTCTGCGTGCGGGAGTCGATGTCGACCCACGACGACCCCCCGGACTACACGCTGCTGCACGTCGACGTGTCCACCGGCGCGGCGCGGGAGCTCACCCCCGGCTTCGACCGCTGGCCCTCCGCGCCGCAGTTCGCCGCCGACGGGACGACGGTGTACTTCCTGGCCGACGACGACGGCCGGCACGCGCTGTTCCGGGTGCCGGCCGAGGGCGGGGAGCCGGTGCGGATGACCACCGACGGCGCCTACAGCGACCTGCAGGTGGCCCGCGACGGCAGCGCCCTGTACGCGCTGCGGGCGGCGTACGACGAGCCACCCGCGCCGGTGCGGCTGGACCCGCGGGCGACCGGCCAGCACCCGGAGCCGCTGCCCAACCCCGGCACGCTCGGCGGGCTGCCCGGCAGCCTGCACGAGGTCGAGGCCACCGCCGCCGACGGGACGCCGGTGCACTCCTGGCTGGTGCTGCCCGAGGGCGCGTCGGCGGAGGACCCGGCGCCGCTGCTGCTGTGGATCCACGGCGGGCCGCTGATGAGCTGGAACTCGTGGTCCTGGCGCTGGTGCCCGTGGGTCATGGCCGCCCGCGGCTACGCCGTCCTGCTGCCCGACCCGGCGCTCTCGCAGGGCTACGGGCAGGACTTCGTCCGCCGCGGCTGGGGAGCGTGGGGCGAGGCGCCCTACACCGACCTGATGGCGGCCGTCGACGCCGTCGCGCAGCGTCCGGACGTCGACGAGACGCGCACCGCGGCGATGGGCGGCTCCTTCGGTGGCTACATGGCCAACTGGGTGGCCACCCAGACCGACCGTTTCCGGGCGATCGTCACCCACGCCAGCCTGTGGGACGTGGACTCGTTCGTCGGCACCACCGACGCGGCCTACTACTGGGAGCGGGAGTGGGGCGACCCGCTGCGCGAGCCCAAGCGCTACGAGCAGAACTCGCCGCACCGCTACGCCGACGCCATCCGCACGCCGATGCTGGTCATCCACGGCGACCGCGACTACCGGGTGCCGATCGGCGAGGCGCTGCGGCTCTGGTACGACCTGCAGAAGCGCGGCGTGCCGTCCCGGTTCCTGTACTTCCCCGACGAGAACCACTGGGTGCTCACCCCGGGCAACTCGCAGGTCTGGTACGAGACGGTGCTGAACTTCCTGTCCGAGCACGTGCACGGCCAGGAGTGGCAGCGCCCGGAACTGCTGTGAGGCACGGTCACCCCGTCGCCCAGACCTCGTCGGGGTCGGCGGACACCTCGGCCAGCATCGCCCGCAGCTCGGCCGGCGGCAGGCAGGCGGCCAGCCCGTCGGCCAGCAGCCTCGCCAGCGTGTAGGTCGGGCGGCTGTCCAGCGCCCGCTCCAGGGCGACGTCGGCCATGGCGCCGTCGCCGCGCAGCCACGCACTGACCGCCAGCAGCGTGGCCGGGGCCGCGTCCAGCGGGGCCGGGGCCCGGCGGGTGCACTCCGTCCACAGCAGCTCGGCCGCGGCGGCGTCGTCCCCCAGCGCGAGGGTGAGCGCCCGGTCGCGCACCCGGACGTCGGCCAGCGCCCACAGCACACCGGCCACCTCGCGGTCGGGCAGCCGGCCGGCCTCGGGCGGGCGGCAGCGCCGGACGGCCCGCAGCACGGCGTCCCAGGAGCGGCGGACCTCGGCGTCCGGGTCGGTCCGCGCCGCGCGTGCCCGGCGGTCCACCAACCGCCAGGTGGCCGCCTCCATCGCGGCGCGGGCCGGGCCGTCGAGCGGCGCGATCCGCGCATCGAGCGCCGCACGGTCCGGGGCGAGGACCTGGCCGGCGGCGACCGAGGCGGCCGCGAGCGGGGTCACGCCGCCGGGCAGCGGCGCACCGGCCCCCGGGGCGCAGCAGGGCTCGGGGCAGTCGTAGGACCACCAGCGGCCGCCCCGCACCAGCAGGGCGTCGCGCACCGGGATGTCCAGCCCCGCCAGGGCGACGACGGCGTCGTGCACGACGTCGCGGTGCGGCAGGCCGGCCAACGCGTCGCCGCCGGGCAGCGACTCGCGCTCGTCGGGCGCCTCGGAGACGACCGCGACGACGACGCCGGCTGGGTCGTCGGTGGCGACGCTGCGGACCAGGGCGGTGACCACCGCGGCCGAGGCCGACCGGGCCGGCAGGTCGGCGCGCACGGTGAGGCCCACCCGGTTGCCGGTGGGCCCGCCGAGCGCTACAAGCACGACCGACTCGTGCGGGTGGAACCCGACGAGGTGGGGCAACGCGGCGGCGATGTCCGCGGGATCGGAGAGGGACACCAGGGGGCGGATGGGGTCGTCCATGCGCCCGACCCTCGCCGCCGTGCCCGCCCGGAGCGGCCCCGCGGGGAGATCTGTGGACCGGCCGGACGGCTGTGGACGCCCGGCGGTCGGCCCCCTGCAGGGTCCCGCCGCGAGCCTGCGAGTGGCGGGGGGCAGGGGGTCCTCGTTCAGCCCAGGGCGTCGGCCTGCACGTCGTACGCCTGCTCGAGCAGCGCGGTGAACGCCGCACGGTCGGCCTCGGCGCCCTCCCGGTCGCCGGTCGCCAGCGCGACCACCCGGTCGCCGTCCCGCACCAACGCGACCAGTCCGGAGGCCTCCCGCCGGGCGCCGCCGGGCTCCGCGGCCACCACGTCCACCGACACCCCCACCGCGGCGTCGCCGAGGTCGGGCACGTCGAACGTCGCCAGGTCGACCGTGGCGCTGCCGTGCTCGGGGGAGCTGACGGTCACCTGCGGGCACTGGTCGACCAGCTCGGGCAGCCGGCCGACGAGCTCGGCCGCGGGGCCGGCCACGGCCAGCAGCTCGGCGGTGTACGTCGTCCCCTGGACGGCGACCTGCGCGGCGAGGTCCTCCACGGCGGGCGGCTGCTGCACCGGCAGCGCCTGCAGGGCCGCCGTGCACGACCCGGGCGTGACCTCGACGTCGGCCGGTGAGGCCATCCCGGCCAGCGCCCCTCGGGACAGCTCCTCCCCGGACACGGGGACGACCCGGGCCTCGGCGCCGAACGCCTCGGCCGGCAGCAGCCCGGCGGACAGGTCGACGCCGGGGGAGGCGGCCTCGGCGGACGGCGACGGCGTCCCGGTGGCCGCGGCCTCCCGGACGCCGTCGCCCGAGGCGCAGCCGGTCAGGACCGCACCGGTGACCAGGCCGGCGGCGAGCAGGGCGGTGCGGCGGGCGCGCCGGGATCGCGTCATGCCACTGACGGTAGCCCGGTGAGGTGTTGGAACGGCTCTCCTGCGAGGTCCCGCCGCGAGCTCGCGAGGAGCGGGGAGCAGGAGGGTCCTCCCTCAGACCTCGTACTGCACGGCGCTGCGCGCGGAGAGGATCGGCTTCACGTGGTCGGCGATGACCTGCAGGTGCACCGGGTCGTCGGCGTAGCGCCGCCACGCCTCGACGTCCGGGAAGTCGGCGACCAGGGCGGTGTGCGCGTTGCCCTCGCGCAGCCCGGCGTCCGGGCCGACCGCGAAGGAGGTCATCCCGCCCACCTCCTCGGGCAGCCGGCGCAGGGCGGCCAGGGTCTGCTCCCGGCGCTCCTCGTCGGCGTCGTCGGACCAGGTGAAGAGGACGACGTGGCGCAGCATGCGGCCACCCTGTCAGGCACCCGGGCGGCGCCGCAGCACGGGGCTCCCCGGAACGGCCGGGAACGGGGGCTGGTTAGAGTCGCCGACCATGGGACGGCCGCTGCGCATCGCACTGCTGTCCTACCGCAGCAAGCCGCACAGCGGTGGCCAGGGCGTCTACGTCCGGGCGCTCTCCCGCGAGCTCACCGCCCTCGGCCACGGGGTCACCGTGGTCAGCGGCCAGCCCTATCCCGAGCTGGACGACGGGGTGCCGCTCGTCCGCGTGCCGAGCCTGGACCTCTACCGGGAGCCCGACCCGTTCCGCACCCCGCGCCCGTCGGAGTTCCGCGACCGGATCGACCTGCTCGAGTACGCCACGATGTGCACGGCCGGCTTCCCCGAGCCGCTCACCTTCAGCCTGCGCGCGGCCCGGCTGCTGCTCCCCCAGGCACCGCGGTACGACCTGGTGCACGACAACCAGTGCCTGGGCTCGGGCCTGCTGCGGCTCACCCGCGCCGGCGTGCCGACCGTGGCCACCGTGCACCACCCGGTGTCCATCGACCGCGACCTGGAGCTGGCCGCCGCCCCCTCGCTGCGCCGCCGGCTCACGCTGCGCCGCTGGTACGGCTTCACCCGCATGCAGGCCCGCGTCGCCCCGCAGCTGGACGGCGTCACCACCGTCTCGGAGAACTCCCGCCGCGACATCGAGACCCACCTCGGCGTCCCCGCGGATGCCATCCGGGTCGTCCCGGTGGGCATCGACCCCGACGTCTTCACCCCGCCGCCGGCCGGCCGGCCGCGCGACCCGTACTCGATCGTCGTCACCACGAGCGCCGACGTCCCGCTCAAGGGGCTGGTGCACCTGCTCGAGGCGGTCGCGAAGCTGCGCACCGAGCGGCCGGTGCGGCTGACCGTCGTCGGCAGCGCGCGGCCGGGTGGACCGGCCGAGGCGGCCCTCGACCGGCTGGCGCTGCGCGACGCCGTCCGCTTCACCGGCCCGCTGCCCGAGGCGGACCTGGTCCGGCTGCTGCAGGGCGCCGCCGTCGTCGCCATCCCCTCGCTGTACGAGGGCTTCTCGCTGCCGGCGATCGAGGCGATGGCATGCGGCACCGCGCTGGTGACCACCGACGCCGGGGCGCTGCCCGAGGTGGTGGGCAGCAAGGCCGGCCTGCGGGTGCGGGCGGGCGACGTCGGCGAGCTCACGGCGGCCCTGCAGCTGGTCCTCGACTCGCCGTCCCTGGCCGACCAGCTGGGCCGGGCCGGACGGCGCCGGGTGCTGGCCTCCTACACCTGGCGGTCGACCGCCGAACGGACGGCGGAGTGGTACCGCGAGGTGCTGGAGCGGAAGGCGCGTCCGTGCTGACCGTGGACTTCGACCGGCTGGACCTGCGGCCGGGGATGACGGTCCTGGACCTGGGCTGCGGCGAGGGCCGGCACGCGTTCGAGGCCTACCGGCGGGGCGCCCGGGTGGTCGCCGTCGACCGGGGCGTGTCCGAGGTCGAGACGACGAAGCGCTGGCTGGGCGCCATCGCCGAGGCCGGCGAGGGGGGCGTGGCGGGCGACGGCGAGGCTGCGCGCTACGAGGTGGTGCGCGCCGACCTGCTGGCGCTGCCCTTCCCCGACGGGAGCGTCGACCGGGTGATCGCGTCGGAGGTGCTCGAGCACATCCCCGACGACGCGACCGCGATGGCCGAGATCGCCCGCGTGCTCAAGCCCGGCGGCACGGTCGCGGTGACGGTGCCGCGGTACGGGCCGGAGCGGGTCTGCTGGGCGCTGTCGGACGCCTACCACGCCAACGAGGGCGGCCACATCCGCATCTACCGCGGCGACGTGCTCCGCGCCCGGTTGTCGGCCGCCGGCCTGGTCCCCGGCGGCCAGCACCACGCGCACGCGCTGCACGCACCGTTCTGGTGGCTCAAGTGCGCCGTCGGCGTGGAGCGCGACAGCGCCGCCGTCCGCGCCTACCACCGGCTGCTGGTCTGGGACCTGACGCAGCGGCCGTGGCCGACCCGGATCGCCGAGCGGCTGCTGGACCCGGTGATCGGCAAGAGCCTGGTCGTCTACGCGGAGAAGCCGGCGGCAGCGACCACGGCCGGCGAGACCGAGCGGGAGGCGACCGCTGTCTGAGCTGCTCCCCGAGCTGCCCGGCGTGCTGAGCGGGGAGCAGGTGCGGGCCACGGTGGCGGCGATCGCCGCCGAGCAGGCGGCCGACGGCGCGCTGCCCTGGTTCCGCGGCGGCCAGCTGGACCCGTGGGACACGGTCGAGGCCGCGATGGCGCTCGACCTCGGCGGCGAGCACGCGCGGGCGCGGGCGGCCTACCGCTGGCTGGCCCGCCGGCAGAGACCGGACGGCTCGTGGGCGTCGGAGTACCGGGACGGCGCGGAGACCTCCCCCGCCGCGGAGAGCAACCACGCCGGCTACCTGGCGGTCGGGGTCTGGCACAGCTGGCTGCTCACCCGCGACGAGTCGCTGGTCGCCGCGCTGTGGCCGGCCGTGCGCCGCGGCCTGGACCTGGTCACCCGCATGCAGCTGCCCGGCGGCGCGGTCGGCTGGGCGCTGCGCCCCGACGGCACCGCCGACGACACCGCGCTGCTCACCGGCAACGCCAGCCTGTTCCAGGCGCTGCGCTGCGGGGTCGCGCTGGCCGGCCTGACGGGTGAGCCCCAGCCGGACTGGGAGCTCGCCGCCGCCGACCTGGGCGCCGCGCTGCGCACCCGGCCCGACGCGTTCGCCGACCGGTCGCGCTACTCGATGGACTGGTACTACCCGGTGCTCGGCGGTGCGGTCACCGGCGAGGACGCCGACGCCCGGCTGGCGGCCGACTGGGACCGCTTCGTCGTCCCCGGGCTGGGCGCGCGCTGCGTCGCCGACCGGCCGTGGGTCACCGGCGCGGAGACCTGCGAGCTGGCGCTCGCGCTGGCCGCCGCCGGGCGGCCGGACGCCGCGCTGGAGCAGGTGGCCGCCATGCAGCACCTGCGGGCCGACGACGGCTCCTACTGGACCGGCTACGTCTACCCCGACGACGCCCGCTGGCCGGTCGAGCGGACGACGTGGACCGCGGCGGCCGTCGTCCTCGCCGCCGACGCCCTCTCCGGGGCGACCGCGGCGTCGGGCCTGTTCACCGACCCGGGCGCGCTGCCCGCGGCCGGGACGGCAGGGTCACAGGAGACCGCGGATTGGCTGCCCGGCGGCGCGGGCAGGGTGCTGCCGTGAGCAGCCCTCCCCGCCCCGGCGACCCTTCCCCCGGCGACGTGGCCGTCGTCGTCATGAGCCAGAACCGCCGCGAGGACCTCCTGCGCACGTTGCCGCGCCACGAGGCGCCGGTGGTGCTGGTGGACAACGCCTCCACCGACGGCACCGTCGAGGCGGTGCGGTCGGCCCTGCCCGGGGTCACCGTCGTCCCGCTGGAGCGCAACGTCGGGTCCCACGCCCGCACCCTGGGCGTCGAGCGGGCCGGCACCGAGTTCGTGGCCTTCGCCGACGACGACTCGTGGTGGGCGCCGGGCGACCTGGCCCGCGCGGTGGAGGTCATGCGCGCGCACCCGCGGCTGGCGGTGCTCAACGCGCGGATCCTGGTCGGCCCCGAGGAGCGGCTGGACTCGTTCTGCACCGAGTTGGCGCGCAGTCCGCTGGGGACGCCCGACGACCTGCCCGGCCCGGCGCTGCTCGGGTTCATCGCCTGCGGCGCGATGGTGCGCACCGAGGCGTTCCTCGCCGTCGGCGGCTTCGACCCCGTCGTCCGCTTCCCCGGCGAGGAGGAGCGGCTCTCGCTCGACCTGGCCGCCGCCGGCTGGGGCATCGCCTACGTCGACTCGGTCACCGTGCACCACCACCCGTCGCCGCGGCGGTCGGCACCGGAGGGCCGGCGGACGGCGATCTGGCGCAGCCGGCTGCTCACCGCGGTGATGCGCCGTCCGTGGTCACAGGTGGTCGGGCTCGTGCTCCGGGCGCTGCGCACCGGGGCGCCGGAGCGCCGGGGGCTGCTGCGCGCGCTGCCGGAGGTGCCGGCCGCGCTGCGCCGTCGCCGGGTGGTCCCGGAGCACGTCCGCGCCGACCTGCGCGTGCTGGCCGAGGCCGGGGCCGCCGCGTGACGGCGACGCAGGCCAGGCCGCAGGAGCAGGAGGGCCGGCGCGACCCGCGGGTGTCGGTCGTCGTCATCACCCACCAGCGCCGCGACGAGGTGCTGCTGGCCCTCTCCCGGCTGGTCGCGCTGCCCGAGCAACCGCACGTCGTCGTCGTCGACAACGGCTCCACCGACGGGACGGCGGAGGCGATCACCGAGCGCTTCCCGCAGGTGGAACTCGTCGCCAGCCCGGAGAACCTCGGCGCGATCGGCCGCAACGTCGGCGTGGCCCGGGTGGACACCCCCTACGTCGCCTTCTGCGACGACGACACCTGGTGGGACCCGG
This sequence comes from Geodermatophilus sp. SYSU D00779, assembly GCF_054050595.1. Lineage (NCBI taxonomy): Bacteria > Bacillati > Actinomycetota > Actinomycetes > Geodermatophilales > Geodermatophilaceae > Geodermatophilus > Geodermatophilus sp. SYSU D00779. The sequence goes on along the minus strand of NZ_JBJGZQ010000029.1, from coordinate 4,796 downwards.
GGTCGCTGCGCACCGCGGCCGACGTCCTCGACGCGCACCCGCGCCTGGCGGTGGTGACCGCGCGCATCCTCGTCGAGCCCGGCGGGCGCGAGGACCCGATCGTGCCCGAGCTGCGCGACTCACCCGTCCGCGGCGCCGCCTGGCTGCCCGGGCCGGCGCTGGGCTCCTTCCTCGCCGGCGCCTCGGTGCTGCGCCGGGAGGCGTTCACCGAGGTCGGCGGCTTCTGCGAACGGCTGTGGCTGGGCGGCGAGGAGGAGCTGATGGCCGGCGACCTGGCCGCCGCCGGGTGGGAGCTGTGCTACCTGCCCGCGCTGACGGTGCACCACCAGGCGTCGAAGGCGCGCGACTCCCACCGCCGGCGCCGTGACGGCATCCGCAACACCCTCTGGACGACGTGGCTGCGCCGTCCCGTCCGCCCGGCGCTGCGCCGCACCGTGCACCTGCTGCGCACCCTGCCCCGCGACCGGGTGACCGCCCAGGGCCTGTGGGCGGCCGCTCGCGGGATCCCCTGGGTGCTGCGCGAGCGGCGGGTGCTGCCCCAGCACGCCGAGGCCCGCTTCGCCGCGCTCGAGCACGCCCAGCGGACGTCGACCGCCCGCCGCTACGTGAGCTGAAGGACCCCTCGCCCCCACCCCGCGCGGGCTCGCGGCGGGGGCGCTCCCTCAGCTCCGGGTGGCGCAGTCGATGCAGGTTCGCGCCGCGGGGCGGGCGGCCAGCCGCTCGGGGGCGATCGGCCGGCCGCAGCTCTGGCAGACGCCGTAGCCGCCGGCCGCCCGCCGCTCCAGCGCCGCCTCGACGTCGGCCAGCCGACGCTGCGCCGACTCCAGCAGGGCAGCCACCTGCTGCCGCTCGAAGGCGATCGTCGCCCCCTCGGGGTCGTGCTCGTCGTCGGCGTTGGACTGCCTGGACGCGTCGACGACCTGGTCGAACTCGCGGGTGAGAGCCGCGATCTGCGCCCGGGCCGCGTCCCGCTCCGCCTCGAGCGGATCGCTCACCGCAGCCTGCGCAGCAGCCGCAGCGAGCCGGTGCCGGGCAGCTCCTCGAAGTCACCCGAGGCCATCACCCGCGTGTAGACGCCGTAGGGGGCCTGACCGCCGTCGGCCGGGTCGGGGAAGACGTCGTGGATGGCCAGCGTGCCGCCGACGGCCAGCTTGGCCACCCAGGCGTCCTGGTCGCGGCGGGCGGACTCCTCGGTGTGCGAGCCGTCGAGGAACAGCAGCGCGAGCGGGGTCGCCCACAGCGGTGCCAGCACCTCCGAGCGCGCCACCACCGCGATGACGACGTCCTCGGCGCCGGCGCCGGCGATCGTCCGGCGGAACCGCGGCAGCGTGTCGAGCAGCCCGACGACCGGGTCGACCAGCGACGGGTCGTGGTACTCCCAGCCCGGCTGGTGCTCCTCCGAGCCGCGGTGGTGGTCGACGGTGACGACCTGCCGGCCGGCCTCGCGGGCCGCGGCGGCCAGGTAGAGCGCCGACTTCCCCATCCAGCTGCCGACCTCGAGCAACGGCCCCGGGACGGCGACGGTGCGAGCGGCCTCGTACAGCGCCGTCCCCTCGTCGTCGGGCATGAAGCCGGGGGCGGCGCGGGCGGCGGTCAGGAGGTCGGTGGCGGGCGCGGGCGGGCGGGGCACCTGCACAGCCTCGCTCACCGGGCGAAGCGGGCGCGCAGGGCGGTCAGCCGCTGGTCGGTCGCCGCGCCCGCCCGGCTGCCGGCGGCCTTGGCGAAGAAGGCGCCGGCCGCTGTCGTCACCGGGACGGCGAGGACGAGGGCGATCGAGCCGACCAGCGTGCGGATGACCTCCTCGGCCAGTGCGGCGCTGGTCAGCGTCGTCCACCACGACCGCCCGGACAGCTCGAAGAGCATGAGCAACGGCAGCGAGGCGCCGGCGTAGGCGAAGACGATGGTGTAGACGGTCGAGGCGATGTGGTCGCGGCCGACCGCCATCCCGCGGCGGTACAGCTCCCGCCACGTCATGCCCTGGTCGACCTCGTGCAGCTGCCAGATCGCCGAGGCCTGCGTGATCGTCACGTCGTTGAGCACGCCGAGCCCGGCGACGGCGATGCCGGCGAGCACCAGACCGGAGAAGTCGAGCGTCGGGTCGAAGGTCTGCAGCTGCACGGTCTCCTCGCTGGTCAGCCCGGTCAGCCGGGCTGCCGACACCGCCACCGCCCCGAGGACGGCGACCAGGGCCAGCCCGAAGAGGGTGCCGACCAGCGCCGTCGTCGTCCGCGCGGAGAGACCGTGGGCGAGGTAGAGGACGACGAACATGATGGCCGCCGAGCCGACCAGGCTGACCAGCGTCGGCGAGGAGTCGCCGAGCAGGCCGGGCAGCAGGAACTGCAGCATGACGAAGAAGGCGAACGCCAGGCCGACGAGGGCGGCGAAGCCGCGCAGCCGGGCGACCGCCACGGTCACGACGGCGAAGGCCAGGGTCAGGGCGACGATGGGGACGTCGCGGTCGTAGTCGTAGAACGCGTACCCGGTCCCGCCCTGGGCGGCGGGGTCCCGGGTGAGGACGAGGACGTCGCCCACCTCGATCCCGCCGGCGTAGACCTCCGGCGGGAGCTCCACCTGCTGGAACTCCCCCGCCCCGTCGCCCTCGAGCACCTCGACGACGACGTTCGCGCAGGTGAGCTGCTGCGCGACCTGCCCACCGCCGCCGGGGATCGAGCAGTCGAACGGCTCGACGGCGGAGACCCGGCCCTCCGGGTAGGTCGTCCCCGGCGGGGAGAACTGCACCGCCGCCTGCTCGGCGCGGGTCGGCTCGTCGCCGGGCCAGAGCACCACCAGCCCGACGACGGTCGCCAGACCGACCGGCACGAGCAGCAGGAGCATCAGCCAGACCGCGCGCCGTCTCCGGGTGAGCACCTCCGGGGTCGGCGGCGGCGCGTCCGGGTCGGGACCGTGGCTGTGGGAGTGGCTCGACGGCACCCGGTCAGGCTAGGAGCTGCACCACGGCGCGCCGTCCGCGACACCGGCAGTCAGCCGGCGCCGCCCTCCCGGTCGACCCGGTCGTCCTCCACCGCCTGCTGCTCCTCGACCGGGAAGCGCAGCCACAGCCCGGACAGCTGCAGCGGCCGGGCGACCGCGGCCGGCGGGGCGACGAGCGCGACCTCCACGCCCCGCGGCTGGCCCAGCTTCTGCAGCTGCACCAGCACGGCCATGCCGGCGGAGTTGAGGTACGTGGCCGCGCGCAGGTCCAGCCGCACCCGCCGCAGGTCCGGCCGGCTGAGCATCAGGTCGGTCATCGTCCGCACCAGCGGACGGCGGGCCTCCTCGGTCAGTTCCCCACCGACGGTCAGCGTCGCGACGTCGCCGTCGAGGTCGGTGGTCACCGCCGGTTCCAGGTCGCCGCGCTGCTGCTCGGTCTCCCCCTGCGCTCGGGGGGCACTGGTGTCGTCCACGGGCGTCTCCTGCCCCAGGGGGACCCCGCTCACGCGTGGGCGTGCGTACGGCGCACCGGCAGTGCGGGACGTCGGCCCGCCCGCGTCGGTCCGGCGCGAGGACGGGAACAAATCTGTGCACAGGATGTTTACTCGGGTGCGACCGAGGTATTCTCCAGTTGCCACTAGAGGTTCACCTCGGGCAGCGAACACACCAGCACGAACACAGGAGGTTGACACAGCGATGGCCATGCTGACCGCCTATGACCCGTTCGCCGCCACGAACGCCGCCTTCCGCGCGCTCGACCAGCTGACCGGCCGGGGCGGTGGGCTGACCGCCCGCCCGCTGTCGGGCATGCCGATGGACGCCTACCGCGTCGGTGACAACTTCGTCGCCCACTTCGACCTGCCCGGCGTCGACCCCGGCTCGATCGACCTGCAGGTCGAGGGCACCACGCTGACCGTCACCGCGGAGCGCTCGGTGCCGCAGCTGGAGAACGCCGAGTGGGCGATCGCCGAGCGCCCGTACGGCAGCTACACCCGGCAGCTCGTCCTCGGCAGGAGCCTCGACACCGACCGCCTCGAGGCGCACTACCACGACGGCGTGCTCACCGTGAGCATCCCGGTCGCCGAGAAGGCACGGGCTCGCAAGATCACGGTGACCCGTGCCGACACGCCGGCCGCCGTCGAGGGGCGGACCATCGAGGGCGAGACGTCCGAGCGCAAGTCCGTCGAGAGCTGATCGGCGGCGACTCCCGAGGGCCGGGTCCGTGCGGACCCGGCCCTCGCGCTTTCCCGGCCCCGCGCCACCCGCAGACCCCGGAGGACCGCCATGCCCCCACCAGCCTCCCGGGACGACGACCCGATCGGCCGTCTCGACGACCCGGACTTCCCCGCGCTGACCATGAGCCAGGCCGCGGCGCTGCTCGGCGTCCAGGCGGCCTTCCTGCGCAGCCTCGACACCGCCGGCGTCCTCCAGCCGCACCGCTCCCCCGGCGGGCACCGCCGCTACTCCCGCCACCAGCTGGCCCTCGCCGCGCGGCTGCGCGGCCTGCTCGACGACGGGCACACCCTCGCCTCGGCCGAGGTGATCCTCGGCCTGCAGGACGAGCTGGCCGACGCCCGCGCCGACACCGCGCGGCTGCAGGCCACGGTGGACCGGCTGCGGGCGCGCGACGCCGACGGGTGACCGACGACGCACGGTGGCATATGCCCTAGGGGGGTATGGTTGTGCCCGAGCGCCCACCGGACGCGTCGGGAGGACACCCGTTGGAGACCAGCAGCCAGCACGGCTACATCCACCGCAAGGACGACTACCTCAAGCGGCTGCGCCGCATCGAGGGCCAGGCCCGCGGCCTGCAGCGGATGGTCGAGGACGAGAAGTACTGCATCGACATCCTCACGCAGGTCTCG
>NZ_JBJGZQ010000028.1:0-79896 GCF_054050595.1 Geodermatophilus sp. SYSU D00779 | reverse complement strand
GGCGCCGGCGCGGGGGTCTAGCGCCGGGCCCCGCGACCCCCCCGGCGCGGCCGCCCGCGCGGCGGCGGGGGGCGGCGGGCCGGGCCGCGGCCCCCCCCCACCAGGTGGTCGAGCACCGCGCTGGTCCCGCTCTACGGCTGCGGGTCGGCCGGCAGCCCGCCGGAGGAGGAATCCGGTCAGCACGTGCTGCCGGGCCGCGACCTCGGCGGGGCAGCAGGTGCCCAGCCGAGCGTCCCCGGCCTGCGTCATGTCGCTCGTCACCGGCCGCGGCGGCCGCGGCGAGCGGCGTGACGGCGTGGTGACGCGCGCCCGCGACCGTGGGGCGATGGCTGTCACGTCCTCCGAGGGTGCCGCGACGAGCGACGGGAGCGGGCCGGTCCTGGCTGCGGTCGGGACCTCCGGTCGCGACCCGCGGGCGTCCGGGCGACCTCGTCGGTGGCGGGACGTCCGGCGGCGGGGTGGCGGCGTGCCGGCCTCGCGGGCGTGGCGGGAGGGGACGCTGACGCGGGTCAAGGAGCTGGAGGCCCTGTGCGCCTGGGCGGCGCGCCAGTCCTCGGACGCCGACGAACCCATCCTGGACGCCGTCGCGGTGCACCTCGCCGCAGCCCGGGAGGCCGCCGAGGTCCGGGGTCGCCTGGTCCGGGACGAGGCCCTGCTGGAGCGCGCGATGAGCAACCTCGACGCAGCCGAGGGCATGCTGCTCACCGTCGCACCCGCCGAGTACCTCCTGGGCCGGCTCCCCGGCGTGCTCAACGACGTGACCCGCCACCTGCCGCCGGCCGACCACCGGCGCCGGCAGCTCGAGCAGCTCGGCCGGCGGGTCGGCGTGTGCTCCCTCGGGGACGCCGCGGAGGGGACGCCGCCGTCGGGCGCCGACCCGCTCGATCTGGTCAAGGCCGAGAGACTGACGATCGCCACGGCCAGCCGGGCCGCCGGCTCCGCGGCGCTGCGGGAGCAGATGCGCCTGCGCAGCTTCCGCAACGTGCTGATCGTGGCCACCGTCCTGCTCACCCTCCTGGCCGCGGCGCTGTGCCTGATCGGGCTGAGGAGCCCCACCACGCTGCCGCCGTGCTTCGCCCCGGAGCAGCAGGACGGCACCGTCGTGGTGTGCCCGACCGCCCAGACCCCGGTCGGCCCAGGGGACGACGTCGACGACGCCGTCCGTGAGACGGTCCGGCCGCTGGACGTGCTCCTCGTCGAGGTGATCGGTCTGACCGCCGGGGCCATCGCCGCCGCGGCGGCGGTGCGCAACCTGCGGGGCTCCTCCGAGCCGCACGGCATCCCGGTCGCGGTGGCCCTGCTGAAGCTGCCGACGGCGGCCATCACGGCGGTCCTGGGCCTGCTGCTCGTGCGCGGCCAGTTCTTCCCGGGCCTGACCGCTCTGGACACCTCGGCGCAGATCCTGGCGTGGGCGCTGGTCTTCGGCTACGCGCAGCAGCTGTTCACCCGGCTGGTCGACGCGCAGGCCGACACCGTCCTGAGCAGCGTCCGCGCCGGGAGCGAGACCCTGCCCGGCAACGGCGCCGTCCCGGCAGCCGACGGGCGGGGCCGCGGTGCCGGCTAGGGCCCGTCCCGGAGCTCCCGGGCGACCAGCCCGCGCAGCTCGGCGTGCATCACCTCGGGGTACTGCAGCGGCACGAAGTGGGTGCCCGCCAGCGTGCGGAGCCGGGCGCCGGGCACCGACTCGGCCGCCGTCCGGACGTCGACCGGGTCGACCAGGGTGTCGTAGCGGCCGGCGACGAACGTGACGGGGCAGCTCACCCCGGCGACGTCCAGCGGCGCGTGCTCCGCGACGGCCAGGGCCAGGTGCCGGTACCAGCGCCAGTCGTGCCGCGAGAACTCGTGCAGCACCTGGTACAGCGCGGCCGGGTGGGTGGCCTCCCGCGCGGGCCCGGTGAACCCGGCCGGCGTCAGCAGCTCGTGCCACGGCGGCAGGCTGGCCACGACCACCGGCAGCAGCGGGCCCACGACCGGCAGCAGCCGGCTGCTCAGCCGGCCGGCCGGCGCCCGCAGCCGCCGCGGCACGCCGTAGGGGGCGAACATCGCCGAGAAGCTCCCGCCCGGCACGCCGGCGACAGCGAGCAGCGACCGGACGCGCGAGGACTGCTCCAGCGCGAGCTCGAACGCCACGTTGACCCCGAGCGACCAGCCGACGACCGTCGCCGACGGCATGTCGAAGGCGTCGAGGACGGCGCGGGCGTCGTCGGCGTGGTCCTCGACCCGCACCCGGCTGCGGTCGGCCGGCCGCTCGGAGCCGGCCAGACCGCGGTGCGCCCAGGTGACGACCCGGAAGCCGCTGTCCCGATCGACCACCCGCGGCCAGGCCGCCGGCGGCGCGCCCAGACCGTTGCACAGCAGGACCGGGACACCGTCCCCGTCGTTGGTCCAGGCGCGCAGCCGCGTGCCGTCCGCGGCGCGCACCGTCGTGTGACCTCCCTGCGGGGTCCCGCCGTGAGCTCGCGAGTGGCGGGGGGCAGGGAGGTCCTCCATCAGGTGAAGGCCTCCCGCATCCCCTCCGAGGCCGACCCGGGCTGCGTCTCGTCGGCCGGCGCCGGGGCGGGCATCTCGGCACCGTGCTCGTGCGGCGCGGACGCCCCCTGGACGGCGACCACCGCCGGGTCGACCCGCATCACGGCGTACCCGGCCACGGCACCCGCACCGAACCCGGGCGCGAAGACCCGCACCGGCCCGGTGACCACCCCGTCGCGCACGGCGTCGTGGATGGCCAGCGGGATGCTCGCCGAGGAGGTGTTGCCGACCTTCTCGATGTTGAAGTAGAGCTGGTCGGCGGTCAGCCCCGCCCGCTCGGCCAGGCCGATCACCATCGTCTTGTTCGCCTGGTGCGGCACGATCAGGTCGATGGCGTCCATCAGCGACCCGTCCCGGCCGTCCGGTGCCGGCAGCTGCCCCAGCTCGTCGATCATCTGCGAGAGGTAGCGGCCGGCCAGCGCCTTCACCTGGGGGCCGAACACCGTGATGTTGTTGTCGAACTCGGGGTTCGGCCAGAGGATCGAGTTCACCTCGCTGGCCGGGCCGCTGGCGTAGGTCTTCATGTAGTCGATGTCGCCCTCGGTCCCCTCGGGGGCCGGGCCGACGACCAGCGCCGCCGCGCCGTCGCCGAAGATCATCCGCGAGGTGCGGACGTTGCCGATCTTGTCGGAGAACTTCTCGACGCAGACGACGAGGACCGGCCGCTCGACCTCCTGCAGCATCCGCACGGCGTCGGCGACGCCGTAGGGCATGCCCGCGCAGGCGGCGATGATGTCGTAGGCCGCGTAGACCTGGTGCATCCCGAGCTGGCCGCACAGGTAGGTGGCCAGGGACGGGATGAGCCGGGAGCTGGTGCAGGTGCAGACCAGCACGGCGCCGATCTCCTCCGGCTGCCGCCCCGCCTTGTCCAGTGCGGCCTCGGCGGCCTCGAGGGCGAGGTCCTCCAGCGGGAGCGAGCTGTACTCGCGCTGCTCGATGCCGGTCTTGGACGAGATCTCGTCGGCGCTCATCGGCGACCAGTTGTAGGCGGTGTTGCGGATCAGGTCGTCGTTGCTGCACACCTGGTCGCCGTGCACCGCGGCCAGCGCCTCGATCCGCGGCTGCACCGAGAAGCGCTGCCGCACGTCGAGCTCGGGGTAGGGCCGCACCGGCGGCCGGGACTCCCGGGGCCCGGCGACGTGCCGGGGCTCGGCACCCGCGCGCAGCCGGCGCAGGAAGGCCCGCACCTCCTTGTCCCGCGGGTGGAAGGCGACGACGTAGTCGTCGTCCTTCAGGTCGTCGGCCCGGGCCAGCTCCATCTTCGACCGGTCCCAGGGGTACTGGTTGTGCAGCACCATCGCCCAGCGGTGCAGCGCCTCGAGCTCCGGCACGTCCTCGGAGACGTCGAGGATGTCGGTGTAGTCGTAGACCGGGTAGTCCGGGTCGTAGTCCGGCAGCCGGAAGGTCAGCGCGCCCGGCTGCTCCAGGAATTCCGCGACCGTGGGCTTGACCGCCGGCAGCGTCGAGGCGTGGTGCTTCCGGTGGCCGTAGACGTCGAACAGGATGTCGAAGATCCGGTCCTCGCAGCCCTCGTCCCACCGCGACGGCAGCTGCGGGTAGGCCTCCTCCACCGCGGCGATCTTGGTCTCGCCGTCCTCCCAGGGCTCCAGCACCGGGAGGAACACGTCCGAGCGCGACCGGGGGACGTCGGCCCAGCGGGTGGGCCGCTTGTCGTACATGGTGATCGAGAAGCGGTTGGCCCAGAACAGGTTCAGGGCCATGTCCCGCATCAGGTCGTAGCGGGTGGCGTAGGCCCCGGTGCGCACCCGCTCGAGGATCTCGGTGCCGCTGGGGGCCTTGGTCTCGAAGTCCCGGCGGATGACGCTGTCGAGCTGTTCGAGCGTCTCCACGGTGGAGAAGTCCAACTCGGGCATGATGTTCGACGGGAACACCATGCGGCCGTGCCGGTTCAGGACGAACGCGTTCACGAGAGTCCTCTCTGTGTCGGGCGGTTCAGCGGGCGGCGCGTTCCATCCCGCGCTCGACGGCGGCGATGAGACGGGGGCGCAGCTCCGCAGCGGGGATGATCGCGTGCACCGAGCCCATCCGGCGGGCCCGCTCGATGTCGTGGACGGCCTCGAACTCCGCGGCGACCTCACCCAGCTTCTCCGACCGGACCGCGCTGCGGAGGGTCGCCAGCTGCGAGCGCAGGTGGGCCTGCTCGACGGTGTCGGCCGCGGCGATCGCGGCCTCCAGCTCCTGCACGCGGGGGTCGGCGGCGGTGCGCTTGTCGACCTCGCGGGAGAAGACGACCGCCGCGGCCGGCGCGCCGCCGATCACCGAGGCGTAGGAGCCCTCGACGGCCAGTACCTCCATGCCCTCGTTGAGGACGCCCGAGAAGACGACGAAGGCGCCGCCGTGGTAGCGGGAGACGACGCAGAAGACGATCGGCCCGTCGAAGTTGGTGATCGCCCGGCCGATCTCCGCGCCGTACTCCAGCTGGATCTCCCGCAGCGACTCCGGTGAGCCGTCGAAGCCCGAGAGGTTGGCCAGCACGACCAGGGGGCGGTTGCCGCTGGCGGCGTTGATGGCGCGCGCGGTCTTCTTCGACGACCGCGGGAACAGCGTCCCCGCCGTCCACTGGTCGGGCCCGTCGGCCGGGTGGCTGCCGCGCCGCGGGATCGGCCGCGACTCGACGCCGAGCACGGCCACTGGGTGCCCGCCGAGGTGGGCGTCGAGGACGACGGCGGTGTCGGCGTCGGCCATGCCGGCCCAGCGCTCGAGCACCGGGTGGTCCTGGTCGGTCACCGCCCGCATGACGGTCCGGATGTCGAAGGCCTTCTTGCGCTCGGGGTTCTTCTCCGCCGAGAAGACGTCCCCGACGGTGGTGAAGTCGCTCGCCGGGTGGTCGTGCGGGTAGTCGCGGACGTCCCGGTCGCGCGGGTCGGAGGTCTCGGCCTGCCGGGGCCAGCGCTCCCCCGGTGCCCGGTAGGTGTGGTCGTAGTGCCGGAAGAGCACGTCGAGCGCGGCGGTGAGGTCGGGTGCCCAGTACTGGGCCTGCCCGTTGGGCCCCATCACCCGGTCGTAGCCGCCGATGCCGAAGTTGTCCTCGGCCGACACCCCGCCGGAGTAGTCCAGCGAGTGCTTGCCGGTGAGCACCATCGCGCTGTCCGGCGTCATGACCAGGATGCCCTTGGTGTGCATGAGCATCGTGGCCTCGGCGTTCCAGTACGGCTGGGCGCCGACGTTGATGCCGGTGACGACGACGTTGATCTCCCCGCCGGCCTGGGTGAACTCGATGATGCGGCGCAGCGCCCGGGAGACCCAGTCCATGTTCTCGGTACCGCTGTCCATGGAGATGCGCGCGCCGGAGGAGAGCGCGAACCACTCCACCGGGATGCCGCGCTCCTCGGCCAGGTCCAGGGCGGCGACCACCCGGGCGCACTCGGGCTCGGCCACGGTGCCCAGGGCCTTCGTCGGGTCGCCGAAGAGGGCCACGCGGGTCATGCCCTCGGGGTAGCGCTGTGTCGGCGTGGTCACCAGGCCGACGACGATGCCCGCCTTGTTCTGGCCCCGCGGGCGCTCGACCGGGGCGAGCCGGCCGTCGGCGTCCAGGTCGTGCTCGACCCAAGAGCCCTCCGGCCCGGCCAGCAGCGGCGCCAGCTCGTACGGGTAGGGCGCGCCGCGGGCCCGCGAGCTGAGCACCTTGGCGGTGTAGTCGTCCAGCGGGCGGATCGGCTCGGTGGGCCGGTCGGTCACCTCCATGCGCAGCCCGGTGCCGGGCCGGAAGGAGAAGCGCAGCGCCACGTCGCGCGGCGGACCCGCGTCCTCCTGCAGCCGCGCGAACAGCACGATCTGGTCCAGGCCGGCACCGATGGTCAGCGGCGCCGAGGTGCGGGCGAAGGTCGCGACCTCCGACAGCGGCACCTCGATCGAGGGCCAGGCGTAGAGGTAGACCCGGTTGTGCTCGAGGGGTCGCCGGGACCGCCGCAGCGACTGCGCCCGCCGCAGGCTCTCCAGGCAGGAGGTCAGCTGCCGCTCGACCGTGGGGAAGCCGACGATCTCGCCCGCCTCGTCCCGGAGCGGCGTGAGGTCGCGGACCTCGGCCATGGCGATGAACCGCTCGTCGTTCGGGTTCTCCTTGCCCGTGATGTGGAACAGGTAGGTGTCCTCGGCCGAGGGCACCCGCTCCCCGTCGAAGTTCTTCAGCCGCCACAGGTTGAGCCGCTGCGCGGTGAGCGGGTGCAGTCCGCGGACGACCCGCTCCTCGGCCAGCCGGCCGTCCTGCCCCGGGCGGAAGGTGACCGTCTCGACCTCGCCGTCCGCGGTGGAGACCGTGACGGTGACCCGGCGGCCGGTCCGCATCGCCGGGGCGTCGTCGAGGACGCCCCGCAGGTGCTCGGACAGCTCGTCGGCGTCGGCCGGGCGGTCGGGCCAGTTGACGTAGAGGTCCACCACCACCTGGGTCGGGTCGGCGACGTCGGCCAGCGCGCCGGCCACCGACCCCAGCGCCTCGGGCAGGCGCGCCATGTCGGTCATCAGCGCCAGCAGGTGCAGCCGGGTGCCGTTCAGGTCGTACTCGGCGGTGACGCAGGTGTCCCCGTCGAGCAGGGTCGACCGGACGTCCTCGAGGCTGCGGCTGCGGTAGTAGCGGCGGGTGAGCACCTCGAGGACCGGGTCCGGGACGGACGTCGCGCGGTCGAAGCGCTGCGCCAGCAGGCGCACCAGCGGCTCGGGGCTGGCGACCAGCGCCTCCATCCGCCGCATGCTCTCCGTCGTGTCGCCGCGCGCCGCGGCCTCGTCGAGCTCGTCGAGCAGCCGCGCGGCCCGGTCGAGGACCTCCTGCCGGGCCGCCCGGACGAGCGGCTCCTCGAAGTGCCGGTAGCGGACGGCGCGGGCCAGGTCCCCCAGCGAGGGGTGGCGCAGCTGGGTGGCGACGACCAGCCGGTCCAGCACCTCCCCCACCTCGGCGCGCGCCGGCCCCTCGGGCAGCTCGGCGGTCACCCAGCGGTCCAGCAGCGCCGAGACCGCGGGCAGCTGCTCGCCGACGCGCTGCTGGGCGAGGAACACCCGGTGCACCGCCTCGGTCAGCGTCGCGCTGGGCTCGAGGTCCTCGACGCCGTAGTGGGCCAGCGCCCGCCGCAGCCGGGCCCGGAAGGCCTCCGGCAGCCCCTCGCGCTCGGCGTCCAGGGAGTGCAGGTAGGCGTGGAAGTACTCCCGCGGGCTGTGGACCTGGGTGTCGGCCTCCTCCTCCGCGCTGGCCGGGCGGTTGCGGGAGAGCTCGGAGATGTCGGCGAAGGTGACCAGGACGTCGAGCTCGGCGTGCAGCAGCTGGGCGTCGTCGGCGGGCAGCTCGTCGCGGGCGGCGGCGTACTCGGCGACCAGCCGCTTGGCGTGCCGGCCGCTGACGTCGTAGCCGGTGACCAGCGCCCGCAACGCGGCGAGCCGGTCCAGCGCTCGTGCCCGCGGGTCGCCGTCCGGTGTCTCGTCGGTGCCGGGCAGGGTCACCCGCTCCCCGGTGGCCTCCTCGACCTCGCCGCCGGTCCGCTCCAGGGTCAGCAGCGGCGCGCCGGCGTCGACCTGGCTGTTGACCGCGGCCCGAACCTCGCGGACCCGGCCGGCGAACGGCGCCCGCACCGCCGTTTCCATCTTCATGCTCTCGAGGACGGCGATCGGCTGGCCGGCCTCCACCTCGTCGCCCACCCCCGCGCGGACGGCGACGACCACGGCCGGCGCGGGTGCGCGGACCACCCCGCCGACGTCGCGGCTCACGCGGTGGGTCTCCCCGTCGACCTCCACCAGGGAGGACCCGGGCGCCTCGGCGGCGACCACGGAGTACCGCCGTCCACCGGTGCTGAGCCGGGTCTCCAGCGGGCCGAGCCGGTCGACCCGGACGTCGACGACCCGGCCGTCGAGGCCGACCTGGTAACGGTCGCGGTCCACGGTGGCGACGGTCAGCCGGTACACCTGGCCGCGCATGCCGAGCTCGATGGTGCGGCCGACCTCGTGCGGCGCCCGTGGCCGGCCGCCCCGCGCCGACGCGAGGAAGGCCAGCCGCTCCTGCTCCTCCTCGGCCTCGGCCAGGTCGAGCGCCACCTGCACCAGCGCCACCCACGCGGTCTCGGACGCCCGGGGGGTGCCGACGGTGCCGGCGCGGTCCAGCCACCCGGTGTCGGCGGTGCCGGACACCACCTCGGGGCGGTCGAGCAGGTCCAGCAGGAACGACTTGGTCGTGGTGCCGCCGCGCAGCACGACGGTGGTCTCCCGCAGCGCGCAGCGCAGCCGGGCGAGCGCCTCGGGGCGGTCCCGGCCCCACGTGATCACCTTGGCGATCATCGAGTCGTACTGCGGCGGGATGACGTCGCCTTCGCTGATCCCGGTGTCCACGCGGACGCCGGGCCCGGTCGGCAGGCGCAGCAGCTCGACCTGGCCGGGTGCGGGGGCGAAGCCCTGCTCGGCGTCCTCGGCGGTGAGCCGCGCCTCGACGGCGTGGCCGGTGGCCGGGGGCGGGTCGCCCTCGAGCCGGCCGCCGCCGGCCACGTGCAGCTGCAGCTTCACCAGGTCCAGGCCGGTGGTCGCCTCGGTGACCGGGTGTTCCACCTGCAGCCGGGTGTTGACCTCGAGGAACGTCGTGAGCTGCTCCTCCGGCTGGTAGAGGAACTCGACGGTGCCCGCGCCGACGTAGCCCGCGGCCCGCACGAGCGCGACGGCGGACTCGCGCAGGGCGGCGTCCTGCTCGGGGCTGAGCGCCGGCGAGCTGGACTCCTCGATGACCTTCTGGTTGCGCCGCTGCACCGAGCAGTCACGCACGCCGGGCGCCCAGACCGTGCCGTGCTGGTCGGCGATGACCTGGACCTCGACGTGCCGGCCGCCCTCGACCAGCCGCTCCATGAACACGACCGGGTCGCCGAAGCTCTTCTCCGCCTCGGACCGGGTGCGGGTCAGGGCCTCGTCGAGCTCGGCCTCCGAGCGGACGACGCGGATCCCGCGCCCGCCGCCGCCGCTGCGGGCCTTGACGATGAGCGGGTAGCCGATGCGTTCGGCGTGCTGGCGGCCGTCGTCCAGCCCCTCGACCGGGCCGTGGCTCCACGGCGCGACGGGGACGCCGACCTTCTCGGCGAGCACCTTGGCCTCGATCTTGGCGCCGAGCAGGCGCATCGCCTCCGGCGGCGGCCCGACGAACGCCACGCCGAGGTCGGCGCACAGCTCGGCGAAGGCCGGGTCCTCGGCCACGAAGCCCCAGCCGACCCACGCCGCGTCGGCACCGCTGGCCCGCAGCGCGCGGGCCAGCTCGGCGTGGTCGAGGTACGGGGACCCGGCGCCGCTGTCGTCGAGGAGCACCGCCTCGTCGGCGGCGCGCACGAAGGTCGCCCGGCGTTCGGCCTCCGTGTGCAGGGCCACGACGCGGGTCCGCGTGCCGTGCTCGGCGTTGAGCTCCCGCACCGCACGGATCAGCCGGAGCGCCGGCTCCCCACGGTTGACGACGGCGATGCGGTCGAACACCCGGACACCTCTCCCTGGTCGGTGGTGCTAGTGGCGGTGGTGGAAGGCGAGCCCTGCGGCTGGACGTCCGTGCGGCTACATGTCCAGGCCGCCGTTGACCCCCCAGACCTGCCCGGTGATGTAGCCGGAGGCGTCCGCGGCGAGGAAGTGCACGACGCGGGCGACCTCCTCGGGCTCGCCCAGCCGACCGATCGGGGTCTTGGCCTTGAGCTGATCGATGACCTTGTCCGGCACCGTCCCGAGCATCTCGGTGGCGGTGTAGCCGGGGGTGACGGCGTTGACGGTGATGCCCAGGCCGTCGGCCTTGCCGGAGCGTTGCACCTGGTGTGCGGCCTCGCGGGCCAGCGTCTTGGTCAGGCCCAGCAGCCCGGCCTTGGCCGAGGCGTAGTTGGACTGCCCGATGCCGCCCATCTCCCCGATGACCGAGGAGATCATCACGATCCGCCCGGTGCCGCGCTCCAGCATGTGCTTGAGGGCGGCCTGGGACAGGTAGAAGGCGCCCGACAGGTTGACGTCGATGACCCGGCGCCAGTCGTCGTCGGTCATCTTCAGCACGGTGCGGTCGGCGGTGATGCCGGCGTTGTTGACCAGGATGTCGAGCCGGCCGTGCTTCTCGATGACCTCGGCGACGGTGCGTCGGCAGTCGTCGGGGTTGGCGATGTCGCCCTTGTGCACGGAGAAGCCCTGGTCGGGGAAGTCGTCGCAGAACTGCTTGCGGAAGCGCTCGGCAGCCTCGTCGTTGCCGCTGTAGCCGGCGGCGACGTCGGCACCCTGGGCGGCCATGCTGCGGCAGATCGCCGCGCCGATCCCCCGGGTGCCGCCCGTCACGAACGCCACCCGGCCGGAGAGCTTGTCGCCCGTCCTGCTGGTCCGTTCCTGGGTCGCTGTCACCGGCTCCTCCTGCGGCTCGGGCGCGTACGCCTCGTTCCTTGGCCGGAGCTGGTGGACTGGTGACGCCGTCGGCTCCGGCAGCGGGTACGGGCAGCATGGTGCCGTGCGGGCGGTACGGCAAGACAGGGCCCGGCTCCCTCCTGCGACGACACGGCGCGCCGTCGCGCAGGCCGGTGCGCGTGTCCGACACGCGCGGTCGTCGACGCGCGGGCTGCCCGTCCGGACCCCCGCCGTCGAGTCGTGGCCGTGCGTCGGGGGCGGGAGAGTGGCCCGCGCTCCCGCCCTCGACGGACAGGAACGCCATGAGGGCACCGACCCGCCGCACCGTGACCACGGCCGCCGCAGGGCTGACCGGCCTGTGCGCCGCCGTCCTGGTGCCGACGGTCGCCGCTCCGCAGGCCGCCGCCCACCCCGGCTCGGAGCCGCACGAGGGGTCGAGACGGCGTGGCTGACCGGGTACAGCCTGGAGGACAACTCGCCCGCCGGGACCCGTGCCACCTCCTCCGGCCGCAGGGCCGGCGGCACGGGGACGTTCGACGACCCGATCACGCTCGCCGTGGGCTACGCGGGGGGCGACGAGTCCCCCGTCGGGACGGTCTTCTACGTCCCGCCGGTCCGCGCGTACTCCGTGGTGGAGGACCGCTGCGGCGGCTGCTCGGACCCGACGGGCGGGGCCGACTACACCATCGACCCGTGGGTCGGCAGCGACCCGGACTCCTCCTGCATGTACGCGGTCACCGGGGCGCACACCGTCGTCCGCGACGCCGGCCCGGGCTGGGCCGTGGAGTACCGGCCGTACGAGCTCGGATCGGACTGCAGCACCTCCGGCGAGACCCCGAGGGCGGCCTGACCGGACCTGCGGCACCGGCGACGGGTCAGTACGGTCGGCGCACGTCCCGACGGAGGTGCCCGTGCCCGACCAGCCCGCTCCCCCGCCGGGCTGGTCGCTGCGGGCCCTCGTCGCCGCCAACCGCGCCAAGACGCACCTCGACCGGGTGCTCGCCGAGCGCGCCCGCGCCCGCGGCTGGACGACGGCCGCGCTCGGCTACCCCGGCTACGCCGCGCAGGGCCGGGCGCGGGTGCGCGGGCGGCTGCTGCTGGCCCCGCCGGGCAGCGACCCGAACGCCCGCCTCGACATCCCGGGGTGGCGCCGGCTGCTGACCCTCGAGCAGCCGCACGGCGAGGTCGACGTGACCCTCGACGGGCTGCGGGTCCGCGCCCGCGCCGACGAGGCCGGCCTGGTCGACCTCGTCGTCCCCGCCGAGCTGCCGTCCGGGCGGGCGGCGGCGCTGCTGCACCCGGAGGGCCGCCCGCCGGTGCCCGCACCGCTGCACGTCGCCGCCCCGGACGCCACGCGCGGCGTCGTCTGCGACATCGACGACACCGTCTGGATCACCGGCATCCGCCACCCGCTGCGCGCCGCCTGGCGCACCTTCGCGGGCAACGGCTCGACCCGCCGTCCGGTCGCCGGCATGGCCGCGCTGCTCACCCGGCTGACCGCGGCAGGGGCCTCCGCGCCGGTCGTCTACCTGAGCAACGGGCCGTGGAACCTGGCCGGCCCGATCTCCGCCTTCCTCGAGCGGCACGGCTTCCCCGCCGGCGCCCTGCTGCTCACCGACTGGGGCATCAGCCCGCGCGCCTGGTTCCGCAGCGGCCGGGCGCACAAGCGGGCCTCGCTGGAGCGGCTGGCGAGCGACCTGCCCGGCGTGCGGTGGGTCCTCGTCGGCGACGACGGCGAGCACGACCCGGAGGTCTACGGCGACTTCGCCCGGTCGCACCCGGAGCACGTCGCCGCGATCGCGCTGCGCACCGTCGCCCCGATCGGCACGACCCCGCCGGAGACCGAGGAGCGGGTCGGCACCGTCCCCGTCGTCCGCGCCGGCGACGGCCGGGCGCTCGCCGACCTGCTCGACCGTGCCGGTGTGCTCGCCGCACCCGCGCTCCGGGGGTAGGCGGGCGGGTCAGGCGGGGCGGACGACGAGCGGCAGCCGGGTGACGGCGACCATCGTCCACGGGTTGCGGTGCTCGACCGGCTCGTCGGCGGCGACCTCGACGTCGCGGTAGCGCTCGAACAGCAGGCGCAGCGCCACCCTGGCCTCGAGCCGGGCCAGCGGCGCGCCGAGGCAGAAGTGGACGCCGTGCCCGAAGGTCAGGTGCGGGTTGGGCCGGCGGTGCAGGTGGAAGCGCTGCGGCTCGGCGAACACCCGGCCGTCCCGGTTGGCCGCGGCCAGCCAGGGCAGCACGACCTGACCGGCCGGGATGCGCGCGCCGCCCACCCACGCGTCGGTGGTGGTGAGCCGGGCCAGGCGCGGGAACGGCGTCCGCAGCCGCAGCACCTCCTCGATCGCGGCCGGCAGCAGCGCCGGGTCGGCGCGCACCGCGGCGGCGGCCTCGGGCGCGTCGGAGAAGGCCAGCACGGCGTTGCCCAGCGTCGCGGTGGTGGTGATGTGGCCGGCGACGAGCAGCAGGCCGACGAAGCCGACGATCTCCTCGTAGGCCAGCCGCTCGCCGTCCACCTCGGCCTGCACCAGGCGGCTGGTCAGGTCGCTGCCCGGGCGCCGCCGCCGGGACCGGATGTGGGCGAGGAAGTACTCGTTCATCTCCCGGACGACCGGCGCGACGGCGCTCATCGCCTGCTCCCCGGCCTCGAGCAGCGCCTGGTCGGGGTCGATCTCCTGACCGAGCAGCACGTCGGCCCACCGGCGGAAGAGCGCCCGGTCGGAGGTCGGGACGCCGAGCAGTTCGGCGATGACGATGACCGGCAGGGGGTACGCGAGCGCGTCGACGAGGTCGAAGCGCTCGCCGGCCTCGTCCAGCAGCTCGGTGGTCAGTGCGGAGATGCGCGGCTCGAGGTCGGCCACGACACGGGGGGTGAACGCCTGGCTGACCAGGGAGCGCAGCGTCCGGTGCCGCGGCGGGTCCATCCGGACGAGGTTGCCGCGTTGGAAGAGCGCGAAGTCGTCCTGGGCGGGCTGCAGGGCGGTGAGGTCGGAGGAGAACACGGCCGGGTCGGAGAGGACGGTGCTCGCCTCCGGGTGGCCGAGCACGTGCCAGCACTGCTGGTGCTCGTCGAAGTGGACCTGACCCTGGTCCCGGCCGGCCTCCAGCCAGGCCAGGAACTCGTCGAAGGAGGGTCGGGTGGTCGTCATGCGGGTCACCTCCGGGGAGGGGTCCGACGGTCCTCCCCTCCCGCACCGACCACCAGGGGCGAGCGGCACTGGTGCGGCAGGACGACGCGCCGGTCGGTGCGGGCACCGACAGATGCCGCCAGAACGGGCCCGCGCTTTCGGCCCATTTCTGCCAGTGCCTCCGGGCGCCCGCGTTCCGTAACGTCACGTACAGCAACGAGGCCGTACCGGTCCGTCACTCACCCGTCCGACTCCCCCTTCCCCGAGGAGCCCTCCGTGTCCACGTTCTCCCGCCCGCACCTCTCCCTGGTCCCCGGCTGGTCCGACGCCCCCGCCGCCACCCCCTCCGCCTCGCCGTGGACGGACCTGTCCCCCGCGGGCGACGCGTCGTGGCGGCTGGAGGCGCTGTGCGCGGAGACCGACCCGGAGGCGTTCTTCCCGGAGAAGGGCGGCTCGACCCGAGACGCCAAGCGCGTGTGCAGCGGCTGCACGGTGCGGGCCGAGTGCCTGGAGTTCGCCCTGGCCAACGACGAGCGCTTCGGCATCTGGGGCGGTCTCTCCGAGCGCGAGCGGCGCCGGCTGCGCCTGCAGCAGCGCACCCACCTCAGCGCCTGACCCGGACCCGCCTCCCGCCGGGCCGCACCACGGCGCTCACCCGGACGGGATCCGGCGCCGGCGAGGTATCTGGCGGGCCGGCCGCTGCTCAGGTGGGTACCGGCCGACGCGCCCCCGGAGCGGGGCGGGGCCGACAGGACCGCCGGCCGGCGGTGTCCCCGCCGGCCGGGCACGAGAGGAGGCGCACGGTGCTCGATCGACTGCTCCTGCCGCCGCGGCCGCTGGTGGCGCTCGCCCCCCGCCGGGTGCACCCGTGACGGGCGCCGGACCGGGGACGGGGGCCTCCCTGCAGCCCCCGGTGCAGACGTTCCCGCCGGTCGTCCTCGGCAGCCTCGCCGACCAGCTCGGCGCCGACTTCGCCTCCGCCTGCGCCGAGCTCGCCCGGGCCCGGCTGCGCCGGCGCGACCGGGACAGCCGCGAGCACCGGGCCGCCGTCGAGGAGTGCTCGGCCCGGGTCGACGTCGTCCTCGACCTGTACCTCGAGGCCTGTCACGCCGGGCGGGCGGTGCGCTGAGCAGGACGGCCGCCGGCCTCCCTGGAGCCGACCGCGCCCGAGCGCCTCGTATCACGGCGCCCCGTGTCCGCTCCGGATGGGCACGGGAGCGACCAGGGAGGACGAGATGACCTCGAGCGCAGGAGTCCGGCGGGGCGAGCGGTTCGACCGCGAGCAGATCGCGGTCGACACCGAGCACCGGCGGGTCGTCGTGGACCTGCTGGCCGACAGCGGGTCCCCCGACGTGACCGGGACCGACCAGCCGCTGCCCGCGCTGGGCCGAACCCTGCGGACGGTGCCCGGTCCGGCCTCCCGGGGCGTCCGGGACCTGCCGGACGCCGACCTGCCCCACATCGGCGGCAGCGACGGCGCGCCGGAGCCGGTGGGTGCGGTACCGCTCGAGCTCCGCCCCGACGGCCCCCTCGCGCCCCTCACCGTCGGCGTCCTGGACAGCGCGATGGGGCCCGACCCGGCGCTCGGCGGCAGCTGCGTGACAGGACGCCCCGTCCGGGCCCAGGCGCCCTCCCGGCCGGTCCCGGGGCACGCCACCGTCGTCGCCGGCCGGGTGCCGCGGCGGACACCCGGGGCCGTGCTCGACGCCCAGCGGGAGGACGGCCGGGTGGCCCAGGAGGAGCGCGCAACGGCACGGCGGGCGCTCGGCCGCATCGCACCCCGCCGCCACGGGGACGGCCACGACGTCCACGCAGACCGACCGTGAGGGAGGGGACGCCGGCGACCGCGACCGGAGCGAGCGGACGAGGAGCTGAGGGACGTGCGCGGAGGGTGGACGAGAGACGATGCGGGGCTGGAGCGCGCCCTCGCCGAGGCCGTACTCGCCGCACGGGCGGTCCCGGCGCAGTTCCGGGTGGCAGCCCGGGCGGCCTACGACTGGCGCACGCGGGACGCCCAGCTGGCGACCCTCGCCCGGGACCGCGCCGCCGTCCCGGGGACCCGCTGGAGGGGCCGGGAGGACGTGGCCGCGCTCCGGGACCTGACCTTCGTCGCCACCGACCTCACCGTGGAGGTGGAGCTCGACGGGGAGCGCCTGCTCGGGCAGGTGGTCCCCCGGGGACCGGGACGGGTGCAGCTGCAGACCATGGACGGCGACCGGGCGTCCGCGGAGATCGACGCCCTGGGGTGCTTCGTCCTCCGGCCCGTCCCCCACGGGTGCTTCCGCCTGCACCTGCGCACCGCCGCGGGCGCCCGCGTGGTCACCGCCTGGGTCGGCCCCGGGCCGGAGGGCGCGTGGCGGTGACCGGGCCTGCCGCGGGCCTACGCTGAACCGGCCGCGCCGGGTTCGGGGGCGCGTCGGCGCCGACGCGGACGGAACCCGCAGCGGACGCGACGACGGCGGCCCCGCTCGCCGCTACAGCCGGAGCCACCCGGTGGTGACGGCCGCGTCGTCCGTCCGGCACACCAACCGGACCGGTCCGCACTCCGGCCGGGGCAGCCGGAAGCAGCCCAGCGCGTCGGCGTCCGCCTCGGCGAGGACCGCCAGGGGACCGGCCAGGGTCACCCGGCCGGGCCCCGGCGGGACGAGCTGGCCCATGACGTCCGCGCCCACCTCGAGCTCCACGGACAGCGCGGCGCCCCGGAAGACCAGTTCGCGCGGGCCGTCCGAGGGAGCGGCGCGGACGTCGCCCGCGTCGGTCCGGAGCGCCGAGTCGTGCGCGAGGACGAGGAGCTCGAGCTCGTCCACGGTCCTCCAGGCGAACGCCGCACGGGCCGCGACCCGCATGCTCTCGGGTACGGCCCGTGCCGCGCTCCACGCCTCCGCCAGCTCCGCGAGCAGCGGGTCATCGCCGTTGTGCGGTGGGTGCGCGCTCATCCCGGTCCCCTCCCGTGTGGGCTGCCGCAGACTCTCCCGCGAGCAGTGCGCGCACGGCAGGGGTCTCTCGCAGCCGCTCGAGGCACCGGGCCCGGGTCGGGCCGATGCTCCCGATCGGCATACCCGTGAGCTCGGAGATCTCGCGGTAGGTCCGCGGCGGGTCCTCCGCCAGGAGCACCAGCAGGCGGCGGTCCGCGGGGCGCAGCTGCGCGAGGCCGTCCCGCAACGCCTGCTGCCGCTCCGCCCGGAGGAGCTCGGTCTCCACCACCTCGTCGTCGACCGCGGCGTCGAGGGTGCGGTCGGTCAGCGGGTCGACGAGCTGCTCGCGGCGGCCGGCCCTGCTCAGGCGGCTGCACTCGTGCCGGGCCGTCGTCAGGATCCACTTGGGGAGGGCACGCGGCTCGCGGAGGTGGTCGAGGTGTTCCACCAGGCGCAGCCACACCGTCTGGTTGACGTCCTCGGCGTCGCTCCGGGCGAGCCGATAGGCGCGCGTCACCGAGTACACCAGCGGCAGGTACCGGTCGACGATGGCGTTCCACGCCCCCTGGTCACCGCGCGACGCGGCCGTGACCAGTTGGGGGACGTCGTCGTCAACGAGCATGCGTGCCACCTCCTGCCATCGAGGGGCGCAGAGCGTCCCGCAGCGGGGTGTTGACCGGTTCTCCCCGGACAGAGGACGCGGAGGGCCAGGAGATACCGGGAGGGCCGTGATCGGGTGGGGCGTGCGGACGACGTCGTCCGACCCCGACGGCTCCGCTCAGGACGACGTCCTGCGCACGTCGACCGGGACCGGCGTCGTCCGCGGGGTGCCTCGGCCGGTCGGGCACGGCCGGCCCCAGCGGTGCCGGCCGGCGGTGTCCCGGGTGCCGGGACTACACCGCACGCGCCGGATGGGCACGACCCCTCCTCACCGGGTCGGGGGTCCCACCGGGCGCCGCGGGGTGCGGGGACCGTCCGGCGGGGACGTCGACGGTCCCGTGGCACTCGCCGGGGACCGGGGTGGCCGGGGAGGCGAGGGCCGGTTGCGAGCGGCGCTCGAGCACGTCGGTCGGCACGCGTACGCCGGCGACCGTGACCACCTCCGGCACGGGGGTGGTCCCCAGCGCGGCCAGCGCCTCCGGCTCGGCGCGCTTCTCCTCCACGGTGAACTGCACCACCAGCT
Organism: Geodermatophilus sp. SYSU D00779; assembly: GCF_054050595.1. Classification (NCBI taxonomy): domain Bacteria; kingdom Bacillati; phylum Actinomycetota; class Actinomycetes; order Geodermatophilales; family Geodermatophilaceae; genus Geodermatophilus; species Geodermatophilus sp. SYSU D00779. The sequence continues at coordinate 61,807 of NZ_JBJGZQ010000028.1, read as the reverse complement.
CGCCGGTCGGCCGGCCCCCGACCACCCGGTGCCCGAGGCCGATCGAGGTGATGTTCGGGTCGTCGAGGTAGCGGCGGCCCTCGGTCCGGATGAGGCGGCGCAGCCCGCTGAGCAGCTCCCCGTACGGGACGTCGCGGCGCGGGTCTGCCGGACCGGGTGACTGCGTGGTCATGGCCGACCTCCGGGGCTCTCGGTGGGAGCGCGGGCCCGGCCACCCCCCCGAGACCGTGGCCGGGCCCACGTCGGACAGAGCGCCCGTCCGGCTCGGCTGATACACCGCCGTCGGTGCTTCCTCAGGAGGCCAGCCGCCGTCCCTCGCCGAGGTGGGCGACCAGGCGGGTCAGCTGGTCGGTCGGGTCGATGCCGAGCTCGTCGCGCAGCCGCGTGCGGAACTGCCGGTAGGCGGAAACGGCGGCGGCCACGTCGCCCTCGGCCAGGTGGACCCGCACGAGGAGGCGGTACGCGCTCTCCCGCAGCGGCTCCCCGCGCACGGCGAAGTGGGCCGCCGCCACCGCGTCGCCGGGTCGGCCCGCCGCGGCCAGCCGTGCGGCGAGGGTCTCCAGCGCGTACAGCCGCAGCTGCCGCAGCCGCTCCCGCTCGACGAGCACCCAGTCGTCGTGCCAACCGGGCAGCAGGTCGCCCAGCAGGTCCGCGGGCGGCAGGTCCAGGTCGTCGAGGTCGGTGCGCGGGTCCCGGGTCCGGATCGCCCAGGCGACCAGCTCACGGACGTCGACGCCCACACCGGGGGCGAGCGCGAGCGCGCCCCCGGCGGTGTCGAGCAGTCCCGGCGCCACGCGGTGCAGCCGCCACAGCGCCGACCGCAGGCTCGCCTGCGCCTGCTCCTCCGGGACGTCGCCCCACAGCTGCCCGGCGACCGCTGCCCGGCCGGGCCGCCCGGCGAGGCAGACGAAGGCGACCAGCCGCTGCACGGCACGGGGGACGACGTCCCGCCCGGTCGGTCGCCTTCGCTCCGGGAGCAGGGTGAAGCCGTCCAGCAGGTCGATCCGCGCGTCCATGAGTTCCCCCTCCGGCGGTGCCCGACCGACAGAGGACGGCGGCGGCCCCGCTGATACGGCGGGGGCGGTGACGCGGACGTGACGATGCGGTGACGCCGTCCCCGCATCGTCGCTGGTCCGGGCGGCACCTCGTCGTCCGCGGGACGAGGGAGGTCCGTCCATGACCGGGGGAACCACGACCGGGACGACGGTGCAGAACCCGCTGACGCTCGTCATGCCCGTCCGGCCCGAGGCCCGGGAGGCGCTGCGGGCGGAGGTCGACCGGCTGCAGGCGCTGCCGCGGGAGGAGAACCCGGTGATCACCGCGCTCGACGCGATCGGCACCGTGCACTTCGCCCGGTTCGTCTTCCTCGACGACGAGCGGCTGGCCGTGATCACCACCTACGACGGCGACTTCGAGCGCTACATCATGGACTTCGTCAACCACATCGGGCCGGTGTTCGACATGCTGCTGCGGCACATGGCCGACCCGCCGCCGCTGCCGGTGCAGCAGCACCCCGAGGAGTTCCTCGCCTACGTGCGCCGGCACGACCTGGGGTGCGTCGGCCCCTTCTACAGCGCCTACCCCACCCGATCGGTCCTGGACATCCGTGCTGACGACGCCGGCTGACCGCAGCGTCCCGGGGGACGCCGACGTGCTCGACCTGGCCGACGTGCAGGGGCTGGTCGTCCGCGGCTACACCATGCCCCACGCGCGCCACCTGCTGATGCGCGTGGACTCGGTGCCGGCCGCCCGGGCGCTGCTGGGCTCGCTGGTCGACGGCACGCCCGGCCGGCCGCAGGTCACCACGGCGACCCCGTGGGAGGTCAGGCCCGACTCCTGCCTCAACGTGGCGGTCACCGCGGAGGGGCTCGAGGTGCTGGGGGCGTCGCTGTCCGGCTTCCCCGCCGAGTTCACCCAGGGCGCCGTCGCCCGCGCCGGCGTCGTGGGGGACGTCGGGCCGAGCGACCCCGCGCACTGGCGGCCGGTGTTCACCGGGCCGGGCCTCCACCTGCTGCTCTCGCTGTCCGCCGTGTCGCCGGAGGCGCGCGAACGGGCCACCGACGCCCTCCTGGCCGGGACCGCACCCGGGCTCACCGAGCTCGACCGCGTGGACGCCGACCTGCTGCCGAACCGGACCGACCACTTCGGGTACGTGGACGGCATCTCCCAACCGACCGTCGCCCCCGCCCCGCCGCCGGGCCCACCGGACCGGCTGCCGGTCCAGCCGACGGGGGCCTTCCTGCTCGGCCACCCCAGCCAGTTCACCGACCACCGCTACCCCGTCCCCGACCCGCCGGCCCTCGGCCGCAACGGCAGCTTCGCGGCGTTCCGGGTCATGGCCCAGGACGTCGACGCCTTCTGCGCGCTGCTGGCCGAGCAGTCACGGCGCACCGGCATGTCCCCCGAGCTGGTCGCCGCGAAGCTGTGCGGGCGGTGGCGGAGCGGGACGCCGCTGGTCCTCTCCCCCGACGTCGACTCCCACCTGCCGCCCGAGGCGCTCAACGACTTCGACTACGCCGGTGACGAGCGGGGCGATCGCTGCCCGATCGGCGCGCACGTCCGGCGGATGCACCCGCGCGACTCCCGGGTCGCCGGCAACGGGGGCTCCAAGCACCGCATCGTCCGGCGCGGGCTGACCTACGGCCCGCCCCACGACCCTGCCCGGCCGCGCGACGGGCAGGAGCGCGGGGTCGTCGGCCTGTTCATCGGCGCCAGCCTGCGCGACCAGTTCGAGTTCCTCATGGCCGAGTGGGCGCACGACGGGCTCTTCGCGCCCGGGCTGGGCCGCACGCAGGACCCCTTCCTCGGCACCGGCGCCGGGGAGGGCGCGGGGGGCACCTTCCGCTTCCGCGCCTCCGGGAGGAGGGCCGAGCTGACCGACCTGCCGCGGCTGGTCACCACGCGCGGCTGCGCCTACGTCTTCCTCCCCAGCCTCACCGGGATCCGCCACCTGGCCGGCCGGTGACGCGGCGGGACGCGTCGCCTCGCGCTCGGCGTCCCCGTGGGATCACCGAGCGGGAGGCGGACGGCGGCTCAGGTCAGCGCCGCGTCGTGCAGGCCCGCCGTCTCCAGCGCCGTCCGCAGCCGGCCCAGGATCCGGGCCCGGGTCGGGCCGATGCTGCCCACCGGGATGCCGAGGCCGGCGCTGATCTCCTCGTAGCTCACCGGCGGCGAGCTGACCAGCATGCCCAGCAGCGCCCGGTGCCGCGGGGGGAGGGTGGCCACGGCCCGGCGGACCAGGACCTGCTGGTCCTGCCGCACGGCGCTCGTCTCCGGCCCGTCGTCGGTGTGGCCGCCGTGGTCGAAGGCCGAGCACGGCTCGGCGGCGTCGACCGGGGACTCGCGGTGCGACTGGCGGGCCGCCGCCAGGCAGGCCCGGCGCGTCGTCGTCCGCAGCCACCCGGGCAGGCGCTCCGGCTCGCGGATCTCGGCCAGGTGCTCCACCAGCCGCAGCCAGGTCGTCTGGACGGCGTCGGCCGTCTGCGCCTCGCTGAGCCGGAAGCCCCGCGCCACGGACCACACCAGGACGCTGTACTCGTCGACGATCCCCTGCCACGCCCGCTGGTCACCCTGAGCGGCGCGCCGGACCAGGCCGGTCACCTCTGCGGCGTCCATGGCGGCTCCCCTCGTCCCGGACGGCTGCCTCGCCGTCGGACGGGAGCGTCGGGGGGCCGTGTTAGCCGGGCGTCAGCCGGGACCGGAGGGGGTGTCAGCCGGCCGTCAGCCGGGCGGCCGGCCGCGGTGCACCTCGAGGCGCCGGGCCAGGGCGACCGTGCGCGGCTGGGCCGGGACGCCCAGCTCGGCGAGCGCCTGCAGGCAGCGCCGCAGCTGCCGGCGCGCGTCGACGAGGTCCCCGGACTCCAGCAGCGCGGCGACGAGCAGCTGGTGGGCCTCCTCCGACCAGTTGTCGACCCCGAGCGCACGCTCGCCCAGCGTCCGGGCGGTGGCGGCGTCACCCCGCGCCAGGAGGAGCTCCCCGGCACGGACGGCGGCCCCGACGAACCGGCCGCGCAGCCGGTCGCGCTCCCACTGCAGCCAGTCCCCGCCGCTCACGTCGGGCAGGAAGTCGGTGTCCCAGAGCGCGAGCGCCTGCTGGTAGGCGGCCAGTGCGGCCGACGGCGCGCCCTGGTGCTCCAGCCGCGCGGCCTCGTCGAGGTGCCGCTCGAACTCCACCACGTCCACCTGCAGCGCCTCGTCGACGACCAGGTGCAGGATCGGCCCGTTGCTGCGGACGAAGTACGGCGCGTCCGGCTCCCGGCGGTCGGGCTCCAGCAGGGCGTGCAGGTAGGCGAGGGTCACCCGCAGGTTGCGGGCCGCGGCGACCTCGTCGAGGTCGGGCCACAGGTCGGCGGTGACGGCGGCCCGCGTCGGCCGGTCGTGGGTGAGCAGGTAGCCCAGCAGCTGACGCACCCGCTCGCGGCGCAGCTCGCGGGCCACCACGACGGTCCCGTCGCGGCGCAGCTGCATCGGTCCCAGCACGCGCAGCTCGAGCCGGGACGTCGGGGCCGCCGGCATCTCCCGGAGCAGCCGCCGGGCGGTGGCGGCGACCGGCGGGGGGCCGGAGGCGCTCATCCCCCGCAGCGTGCGCCGGGCCCGCGGCCCGAGCTCCTCCACCAGCGCCCGCCCCTCCTCCAGCCCCGAGGCGACCATCCCGAGGGCCAGCTCCGCCGTCCACGGCCCCGGGAGCACCGCCCGCACGACCGCACGCGCGTCCGCCGACAGGCGTCGGACCGGCTCCAGACGCCCCTCCTCCCGGAGGGCGACGAGCGCCCGGGAGAGCTCGAGGACCGCCTCGAAGCAGCCCGGCGGCGGTTCGGCGTCCCACTGGGGCCGGACCTCCGGGAGCAGCACGTAGAGCAGCGGCAGGGCCGCCGGTGTCACCGTCAGGACCCCCCGGCGCCGGCTCAGCCGGAGGTGCTGCACCGACCGCAGCGCGGCGGCGGCGGCCGTCTCGTCGCCGGCCGACACGGCGACGGCGGCCTCGGCCACGGCGGCGGCGACCGGCGCCCAGTCGACCGTCGAGTCGGCGAGCGCCGCCCGCGAGGCACGCAGCAGCTCCGCGGCCTCCGCGTCGCGGCCGAGGACGCCGAGCAGGACGACGGCGTAGGTGACGCACTCCGGGGAGGTGCACACCCGGGCGGAATCGATGCCGGCGAGCAGGTCCGGCAGCAGCGCCGCCGCCTGGTCGAGGCGGCCCCGCAGCCGCAGCGACTCCAGCAGCAGGCACTGGGTCTGGACCAGCATGTTCGGGGCCGGCTGCTGGAGCGCCGCCCGGGCGACGGACTCGGCGGCTGCCGCGTCCCCCAGTGAGCGCAGCAGCAGGTGGCCGCGCAGCCACTCCTGCACCGGGCTGAGCGCGGTCCCCGCGACCAGTGCCGGACTGGCCAGCTGGGCCCGGACCTCACCCGGGGTGCGCGCGAGCAGACCGCGGAACAGGGGGATCCAGCTCGCGGCGCGCTCGTGGCCGTGCGCGGCCAGGTCGGTCAGCCGCTCGATGACGTGCCGCATCCGCGTGCCGTCGCTGCGGCGGAAGGCCACCTCGAGGAGGGCGTTGAGGCAGGCGACGCGTACCGGCGCGGTGTCGGGCGCCAGCGCGAAGGCCCGCTCGAGGATCTGCTCGGCGGCGTCCGGGCTGATGGGCTCGGCGACCATCGCCGACAGGAGCAGTCCCTCCGCGCTCCCCTGCACCGCCGGCGGCAGCCGGCGCAGCCACCCCTCGAGCTGGTCCGGCGGGACCAGCGGCGTGCCGACCTCGCACACCTCGACCACGACACGCCGGAGGTCCTCCCACGCGCCGGCCTCGGTCAGCAGGTCCACGGCGTCGTGGTAGCGGTGGCGGCGGGCCAGGACCAGGCCCGCGGTGCGGCGCACCGCCGCCACCTCGGCCGGGTCCAGCTGGTGCTGGAGGACCTCGGTCCACAGTCCGTGCAGCGACCACCAGCCGGAGCGGCCACGGGCGACGAGCGGCAGCCCGTCGAGCAGCTCCTCGAGCCGCACGTCCGCTCCGAGCAGCGCCGTGGCGAGCTCGTCGTCCGCGCCGCCGACGGCGACGAGCACGGCGAGCGCGCGGCGCCGGTCCGACGTGAGCCGGCTGAGCAGCTCCTCCCACACGTAGCCGCTGACCGCGTACGGGCCGGCGGTCGCGGTCAGCTCGGCCAGGGCGGGCCAGCCGCCCACGTCCCGCAGCAGGTCGGGCGCGACGTGCCGGGACGCCGCGAACGCGGCCACCTCGTCGTCCTCGAAGTGCAGCTCGGACTCGCCCACGACGACCGCGTCGCCGGTGGCGAGCAGCCGGGAGGTGCGCACGGGCAGCGGCGGGCGGGAGGCGAGGACGACGTGGCCGTTCCGCGGCAGCTCCTCGACGAGCTCGGCGACGAAGTGGCCACCGGGCGAGCTCGGCCCCACGAGGTGGACGTCGTCGAGGATCAGCGCCACCTGCCGGGGCGCGGCGTGCCAGATGGCCTCGGCGACGGTGACCGCGGCCTCCCGCGGGTCGTCGGGGACGGGCGCGGTGAGGCCGACGGCGGCGAAGGCACCGGCGCCCAGGAAGGACAGCGCCGTGTCGTCGCGCTGGCAGGTCAGCCAGCGGTCCTCCCCGAGGGGCGAGAGGGTGTTCTCCTGCACCGCCTGCGCCAGCAGCGTCGTCTTCCCGAAGCCGGCCGGCGCCACGACGGCGGTCAGGCGCCGCTCGAAGCGGGTGTGCAACCGGTCCAGCAGCCGGGGCCGGACGATGAGCCCACGGTCGGCGAGTGGCGGTGTGTACCGGAACGCCCGGCTCATGGGCGGACTGTACGGACGCCGCGCCCCTCGGGGGACCCACCGGATCGCGCCAGTCCGGCCCGCCGACGCCGGGTGCGGGTCGCGACGGCGACGGTGGGGGCGCCGCCGTCCCCACCCGGTCAGCCGGGCAGCACCTTGCCGGGGTTCATCAGCCCGGCCGGGTCGAGCAGCTGCTTGACCCCGCGCATCAGCTCCAGCTCCAGCGGGCTCTTGTAGCCGGCGACCACGTCGCGCTTGGACTGCCCGAGCCCGTGCTCGGCGCTGATGCTGCCGTCGAAGGCGGACACCGAGTCGTACACGATCCGGCTCAGCACGCCGGCCCGCGCGTGGAAGGCCCCGTCGTCCCTCGGCTCGGGTCCGCTCAGGTTGTAGTGCAGGTTGCCGTCCCCGACGTGGCCGTAGGCCACGACCCGGACGCCGGGCAGGGCCTGGGCCAGCGCCCGGTCGGTGGCGGCCACGAACGCCGGGATCGAGCTGATCGGCACGGTGACGTCGTGCTTCAGGCTCGGGCCCTCGCGGTTCTGCGCCTCGGAGATGCCCTCGCGCAGCGCCCACAGCGCGGCGACCTGCGCCGAGCCGGAGGCGACCACGGCGTCGGCCACGACGTCCCGCTCGACCGCCTCCCCCAGCGCCGCCTCCACCACCGCGTCGAGGGCGGCGTCGGGCAGCGTGTCGCTGAGCTCGACCAGCGCGTACCAGGGGTGCACGTCGGTGATGGGGTCGCGGGCCCCCGCCGCGTGGCGCAGCACGAACTCCACGCTCTGCCGGGACATGAGCTCGAAGGCCGTCAACCGGTCGCCGGCCGACTCGCGGACCAGGCCGATGAGGTCCACCGCCGCCTGCGGGTCCGGCAGCGCCACCCACGCCGTCGCCCGGCTGCGGACGGCCGGGAACAGCTCGAGCACGGCGGCGGTGATGACGCCGAGCGTCCCCTCGGCACCGACGAACAGCTGCTTGAGGTCGTAGCCGGTGTTGTCCTTGCGCAGGCCGCGCAGCCCGTCCCACACCCGCCCGTCGGGCAGCACGACCTCCAGTCCCAGGGTGAGGTCGCGCATCGTGCCGTAGCGCAGCACCCCGGTGCCGCCGGCGTTGGTGGCCAGGTTGCCACCGATCGTGCAGCTGCCCTCGGCGCCCAGGGACAGCGGGAACAGCCGGCCCGCGGCCGCGGCCGCCTCCTGCACGGTCCGCAGCACCACGCCGGCCTCCACGGTGATCGTCGAGTTCGCCGCGTCGAGGTCCCGGATCCGCCGCATCCGGGTCAGCGAGAGCACCACCTGCCGGCCGGAGGCGTCGGGCACCGCGCCGCCGCACAGCCCGGTGTTGCCGCCCTGCGGGACGACGGCGACGCCGCGCTCCCGGCACAGCGCGACCACCGCGGCCACCTCCTCGGTGCTGGCGGGGCGGACGACGGCCGCCGCCGTCCCCGAGTACGCGCCCCGCCAGTCGGTGAGGAAGCCCGCCGGGTCGTCGACCACCCCCGCCGGCCCGACGAGGTCCCGCAGCCGGGCGGCGAGGTCCGCGGTCACCGCGCACCCCCGACGGCGAGCACCGGCGCCAGCCCGAGCACCCGGCGCGCCCAGGCCAGCTCGTCGGGCGTCGGGGGCGGCACGAGCTCCGCCAGCCGCGGCCCCCACTCGTCCCGCCGCCCCGGGGAGCCGGCGTCCAGGACGTCGAGCACGGTGGCCACGGCGGTGGAGGCGCCCGGCGAGGCACCGAGCAGGGCGGCCAGCGACCCGCCCGCCGAGGTGACGACCTCGGTGCCGAAGCCGACCAGGGTGCCGCGGCCGTCGGTCTCCTTGAGCACCTGCACCCGCTGCCCGGCGTTCACCAGCCGCCAGTCCTCCTCGCGTGCCGTGGGCACGAAGCGGCGCAGCGCCGCCATCCGGGACGACGGCCGGGCGGTGACCTGGCGGACGAGGTGGGCGACCAGGGCGCGGTTGTCGCGCACCGAGGCGAGCAGCACCGGCAGGTTGCCCGGCCGCACCGAGCGGACCAGGTCGCCGAGCCGGCCGCGGGTGAGGAAGCGCGGAGAGAAGGCGGCGAACGGGCCGAACAGCAGCGACTCGCGCCCGTCGACCACCCGCAGGTCCAGGTGCGGCACGGAGATCGCCGGCGCGCCGGGCTCGGCGTGGCCGTAGACCTTGCCGCGGTGCGCGGCCACCAGCTCGGGGCGGTCGGTGCGCAGGAACCGGCCGCTGATCGGGAAGGCGCCGTACCGCCGGACCTCGGGCACCCGCGCCGACTGCAGCAGCGGCAGCGTCCCGCCGCCGGCGCCGACGAAGACGTAGGGCGTCCGCAGCCGCCGCCGCGTCCCCGTCGCCCGGTCCCGCACCGCCAGCTCCCAGCGTCCGCCGCTCCGCCGCAGCGACGTCACCTCGGTGCCCAGCCGCACCTCGCCACCGCGCGCCCGCAGGGCCGCCAGCAGCTGCCGGGTGAGGACGCCGAAGTCGACGTCGGTGCCCTGCGCCGCCCGGGTGGCGGCCATCGGCTCGCCCTCCGCGCGCCCCGCCATCACGAGCGGGACCCAGGTGGCGAGCACGTCCGGGTCGTCGCTGTACTCGAGGTCGGCGAAGAGGGGGTGGCAGCGCAGCGCCTCGAAGCGGGCCCGCAGGTACGCCACCCCGTCGGCGCCGCGGCCCAGGCCCAGGTGCGGCACCGACCGGACGAACGCCGCGGGCGGCCCCAGCTCACCGCGCTCGACCAGCCGGGCCCAGAACACCAGGGAGGCGGCGAACTGCTCGGCGATCAGCACGGCGGCGCCCGGGTCGACGGTGCCGTCGGGCCGCCGCGGCGTGTAGTTGAACTCGCACAGCCCGGCGTGCCCGGTGCCGGCGTTGTTCTCCGCGGCCGAGCTCTCGCACCCGGCCTCGTCCAGCCGCTCGACGACGAGGACCCGCCGGTCCGGCTCGGCCTGGGCGAGCAGCATCCCGAGCGTCGCGCTCATCACCCCACCGCCCACCAGCACGGCGTCCCAGTCCTCGACCGACCCGGTTCCCGGCACGGTACGCACGCTAGGGAGCTGCTGCGATGCCTGTCCAAGTCCGCTGCTGCATGATGCGATGCGCGGCCGGCATGGGGTGCTGCGATGAGTTCTCCCCGCCGGGGGCGTCACCGCTCCGGACACGACGAGAGGGGCACCGGGATGGCGATGACCGGGGACGACGTGGAGCTGCGGGTCCGGCGGGAGCGGAACCGGCTGCTCACCGTGCTCGAGGGCCTCGACGCCGACGGGTGGCGCACGCCGAGCCTGTGCGCCGGTTGGACGGTGCGCGACCTCGTCGTCCACCTGCTCATGCCCTACGAGCTCTCGGTGCCCGGGTTCCTCGCCCTCATGGTGCGCTCCGGTCTCCGCTTCGACCGGGCAGCGGACCGCTGGGCCCGCCGCGACCCGCGGTCCCCCGCGCAGGTCGTCGCCGCCCTGCGGGACACCGAGCACCGGCGCTTCGAGGCCGGGCCCGGAGCGCCGGCGGAGGCGCCGCTGAGCCACCTGGTGATCCACGCCCAGGACGTCTACCGGCCGCTCGGCGTCCCGTCGCCGACCGACCCGGAGGACGCCGGCATCGCCCTCGGCCAGCTGACCGGCCGTCGCGCGCTCGCCCCCGGCCTGCTCGACGGGCTGGCCTTCACGGCCACCGACACCGGCTGGCGCCACGGCACCGGCCTCCCGGTCAGCGGTCCGGCCACCGCGCTGCTCAGCACGCTCGCCGGCCGTCCGGCGGCCCTCGACGACCTCACCGGCGAGGGCGTCCCCGAGGCGCGTGCGCGGCTCCGCTCCGCCGCGACCTGAGCCGGCGCTCAGCCGAGGAGCAGGGCGATCCCGACCAGCACCGGGACCGACAGGACGGTGCTGAGCAGGACGACGTCCCGGGTGAGCAGCGTGCCCCGGTCGTGGGTCGCGGCGTAGACGAAGACGTTCTGCGCCGTCGGCAGCGCGGAGGTCACCGTGACCGCGAGCAGCGCTCCCCCGTCGAGGCCGGCGACCCAGCGGCCGAGGGCGTAGGCCAGCGCCGGTTGCCCCACCGTCTTGAGCGCCACCGCCAGCCACACCGGCCCGGCGCCCTCGCCGGACGCCGGCCGCGGCGCGCCGTGCAGGCTCATGCCGTAGGCGAGCAGCGCCGCGGGCACGGCCAGCCCGGCGGTGAGCTCGACCGGCTGCAGCACCAGCGCCGGCAGCTCCACCCCGGTCGCGGCCACCAGCACGCCGAGGCCGCAGCCGAGGACGACCGGCGTGGCCAGCGGCTGGACCAGCACCCGCCAGCGGGACCGCGCCTGCGCGCGCGACCCGGCCAGGACGGCCAGGCCGACCGGGGCCATGACCAGCACCTGGAACAGCAGCACCGGGGCGACGACCGAGGCGTCGTCCAGCACGTACACCGAGATCGGGACGCCGAGGTTGCCGGCGTTGACGTACGAGGACGCCAGCCCACCGGCGGTCAGCTCCGCCGGCCGCAGCCGCCAGCGCCAGCGCGCCAGCCCGGCGAACAGCAGCGCGGCCAGCACCGCGCTGCCGGCGGTGGCGACCAGCGCCGGTGACACCAGCACGCCGGGGTCGGCGTCGGCGAGGGTGAGCAGCAGCAGCGCCGGGGTCGCCACGACGTAGGAGAGCTTCGACAGCACCGCCGCGGCGTCCCGCCCCAGGGTGCCGGTGCGGGCGACCAGCCAACCGACGGCGATGACCGCGGTGAGGGCGGCGAAGCCCCCCACCACCCCGTTCACGCGGCGATCGCGTCCCCGACCGCGCGCACCAGCCGGGGCAGCGCCTCCGACGGGGCGTGCGGGAGGAACAGGTTCGGCTCGGTGAGCTCCACCTCGAGCACCACCGGACGGCCGTCGGGGTCGGCGACCAGGTCGATCCGCGCGTAGAGCAGCGGCGCGGCATCTCGCCCCCGCGAGGGGAGGGCATCGCGCACCAGCGCGGGGACGGCGCCGACCACCGCCTCCGCCAGCTCCCGCTGCTCCGGCGTCGCGGTCGCTGGCCGCACGCCCCGGCGGCCGCTGCGGTCCTGCCGCACGCCCTCCCCCCGGCCGAGCATCGGGGGCTTGCGCGCGGCGTGCGAGAACCGGCCGCCGAGGAACAGCAGCGCCGTCTCCCCCGCGTCGTCCACGCTGGCCTGGTACGGCTGCACCATCGCCGTCCGGCCGGCCGCGGTCAGCTGCGCGACGTGCGCCAGGACGTCGCCGGGGTCGGTCCAGCGTGCGGTGTCCCGGGCGCCCGCGGACACCGCCGGCTTGACCACCCACTCCCCCGCGTCGGGCAGGTCGGCGGCGCTCGCCGGGTCCCAGACCGTGGGCACGACCGGCAGCCCGGCGGCCTCGACGTCGCGCAGGTGGGTCTTGTCGGTGTTCCAGCGCAGCACGGCGGCGTCGTTGCGCAGCCGCGGGACGGCGTCGGCCCAGGCCAGGAACTCCGCCCGCCGCCAGGCGTAGTCCCAGCAGGAGCGGACGACGGCCAGGTCGTACCCGGCCCAGTCGACCGCCGGGTCGTCCCAGCGCACGCAGTCGACGGCGCACCCGGCCTCCCGCAGCGCCGGCGCGGCGAGCGGGAGGTCCGGGTCGAGCCGCAGGCCGCGCTCGGAGCTGACGAGGGCGACCCGCGGCGTCACCGCGGCAGCTGCAGGACGCCGTCGACCCGCCGCGGGATGCCGCGGAAGTCGTCGGTCAGTTCCTCCGGCAGCACCTCCTGCGGCGCGCCCTGCCAGGTCACCGGGCGCAGGAAGCGGCGGATCGCCGTCGTCCCCACCGAGGTGTGCTGGGAGTTCGTCGACGGCCACGGGCCACCGTGGTGCTGCGCCCAGGACACCGCCACGCCGGTCGGGTAGGCGTCGTACACCAGCCGGCCGGCCCGCGTGCGCAGCTCCTGCGAGACGGCCAGCGGCAGCTCGGTCTCCCCCTCGCCGCGCAGCACGGTGGCGGTCAGCGAGGACGGCATGGCGTCGAGCGCGGCGAACAGCTCCTTCTCGCCGTCGTAGCGGGCCACGACCGACACCGGGCCGAAGCACTCCTCGGTCACCTCGTGCGGGAGGTCGGCCGCCGACGTCGTCAGCAGCCGGGGCACGGCCTCGAAGCCCTGCCCGGAGGGGTCCCCGCCGCGGGCGATCTCCTCGACGCCGGCTGTTGCGGCCAGGCCGTCGGAGATGCGCCCGTAGGAGGCGGCGATGCCCTCGTTGAGCAGCACCGGGGCGGCCGTGCCGCGCACGGCCTCGGCCATCGCGTCGACGACGGCATCGCCCTCGGGCCCGGCCGGCACGAACGCCAGGCCCGGCTTGGTGCAGAACTGGCCGCCCCCGAGGGTGAACGAGCCGACCAGCTCGGTGCCGATCGTCGTCCCGCGCTCGGCGGCGGCCTGCGGCGTGACGACGACGGGGTTGAGGCTGGACAGCTCGCCGAAGAACGGCACCGGGTCGGGCCGCCGCTCGATGATCTCCAGCAGGGCGCGGCCGCCGTTGACCGAGCCGGTGAAGCCGACGGCGCGGATCGCCGGGTGCGCCACCAGGTCGGCACCGGCCTGCAGTCCGTGCACGATGCCGAGGGTGCCGTCGGGCGCCCCGGCCTCGCGGGCGGCGGCGTCCAGGACGTCGAAGACCAGCTGCGAGGTCGCCGGGTGCGAGCCGTGCGCCTTGACGACGACGGGGCAGCCGGCGGCCAGCGCCGAGGCGGTGTCGCCGCCGGGCACGGAGAAGGCCAGCGGGAAGTTGCTGGCGCCGAAGACCGCGACCGGGCCGATCGGCACGAGCATCCGGCGCAGGTCCGGGCGCGGGCCCATCGGGGTGTCGCCGGCGGGGTCGATGGCGGCCTCGAGGTAGCTGCCCTCGTCGAGCACCTCGGCGAACAGCCGTAGCTGGTAGCAGGTGCGGGTGAGCTCGCCGTTCAGCCGGGTCGGGCCGAGGGCGGTCTCCCGGTCGGCGACGGCGACCACGTCGTCCCGCCGGGCCTCCAGGGCGTCGGCGAGGGCGCGCAGCAGCGCCGCCCGGCCGGCGCGGCCGAGGGCGTCCAGGGCGGGGGCCGCGGCGAGCGCGGCCGCGCAGAGCCGGTCCACCTCCTCGGTGGTGGTCTCCTGGGCGACCACCTCGACGGCCTCACCGGTGCGGGGGTCGGTGCTCACGACATCAGACAAGGGACTTCCTCCAGGCGGTGCGGGGGGTCAGCGGACGGCGCCGACGGTGACGCGGTCGACCGTCCAGGCGCGGGCCTGCTCGCTGAGCGTGATGCCCAACCCGGGACGGTCGGAGATGTACATGCGCCCGTCGCGGGTCTCCAGGCGCTCGTTGAACAGCGGGTGCAGCCAGTCGAAGTGCTCCACCCACGGCTCGCGAGGGTAGGCCGCGGCCAGGTGTGCGTGGGTCTCCATCGCGAAGTGCGGCGCCAGCTGCAGGTCGGCGACGTCGGCGAGGGTCGCCAGCTTGAGGAACTGGGTGATGCCCCCGATGCGCGGCGCGTCGGGCTGGATGACGTCCACCGCACCGTGCCGGATCAGCTCGGCGTGCTCGGCGACGCTGGTCAGCATCTCCCCCGTGGCGATCGCCGTGTCCAGCGACCGGGCGAGCTGCGCGTGGCCCTCGGCGTCGTAGGCGTCGAGCGGCTCCTCGATCCACACCAGGTCGAACTCCTCCAGCCGGCGGCTGACCCGCATGGCGGTCGGCCGGTCCCACTGCTGGTTGGCGTCGACCATGAGCGGCACGCCGTCGCCGAGGTGCTCCCGGACGGCGCGGACCCGGCGCAGATCCTCCGCCGAGTCGGGCAGCCCCACCTTGATCTTGATGCCGCCGATGCCCTGCTCCAGGGTGCGGGTGGCGTTGTCCCGGACCTGGTCGATCGACTCGTGCAGGAAGCCGCCGGAGGTGTTGTAGCAGCGCACCGAGTCGCGGTGCGCACCGAGCAGCTTGGCCAGCGGCAGGCCCGCGCGCTTGGCCTTGAGGTCCCACAGGGCGACGTCGATGGCCGCGATGGCCTGCGTCGAGGCGCCGCTGCGGCCCACCGACGCGCCGGCCCACACCAGCTTGGTCCACAGCCGGCCGATGTCGCTGGGGTCCTCGCCGATCAGGTCGGGGGCGACCTCGCGGGCGTGCGCGAACTGCGCCGGGCCGCCGGCCCGCTTGGAGTAGCTGAACCCGACGCCCTCGTGGCCGCCCTCGGTGGTGACCTCGGCGAAGAGGAACGCCACCTCGGTCATCGGCCGCTGCCGGCCGGTGAAGACCTTCGCGTCGCTGATCGGGTTCGGCAGCGGCAGGGTGACCGAGGAGAGGGTCACCGACTCGATGCGGTCGAGCACCGCCGGGGCGGTGGAGGTGAGCGGGGCCGGGACGGTCGTCGTCATGGCGGGTCTCCAGGTGGTCAGCGGACGAGGCTCAGCGGACGAGGCAGGGGCGCTTGGGGTCGAACGCCCAGCCGGGGACGAGGTACTGCATCGCGACCGCGTCGTCGCGCGCGCCGAGCCCGTGCTCGAGGTAGAGCTCGTGCGCGGCGGCCACGGCGTCGCGGTCCAGCTCGACGCCGAGGCCCGGCGCGGTGGGGACGGCGATCGCGCCGTCGCGGATCTGCAGCGGCCCGCGGGTCAGCGCCTGCCCGTCCTGCCAGATCCAGTGCGTGTCCAGGGCGGTGATCCGCCCCGGGGCCGCGGCGCCGACGTGGGTGAACATCGCCAGCGAGACGTCGAAGTGGTTGTTGCTGTGCGAGCCCCAGGTCAGCCCGAACTCGTGGCAGAGCTGGGCGACCCGCACCGAGCCGCGCATCGTCCAGAAGTGCGGGTCGGCCAGCGGGATGTCGACGGCGTTCGAGCGGACCGCGTGCGCCATCTGCCGCCAGTCGGTCGCGACCATGTTGGTCGCCGTCGGCAGCCCGGTGGCCCGGCGGAACTCGGCCATGACCTCGCGGCCCGAGTAGCCGCCCTCGGCGCCGACCGGGTCCTCGGCGTAGGCCAGCACCCCGTGCAGGTCGCGGCACAGCTCGACGGCCTCGGTGAGCAGCCAGCCGCCGTTCGGGTCGAGGGTGATCCGGGCGTCCGGGAACCGCTGCGCCAGCGCGCGGACCGCGGCGACCTCCTGCTCGCCGGCGAGCACGCCGCCCTTGAGCTTGAAGTCGGAGAACCCGTAGCGGGCCTGCGCCGCCTCGGCCAGCGCCACGACCGCCTCGGGGGTGAGCGCCGGCTCGCGCCGCAGCCGCTCCCAGTCGTCGGCCGGGTCGGTCTCGGCCAGGTAGGGCAGGTCGGTGGCGCGGCGGTCGCCGACGTAGAACAGGTAGCCCAGCATCGGCACGCTGTCGCGCTGCTGGCCCTCCCCCAGCAGCTCGGCGACCGGGACCCCGAGGTGCTGGCCGAGCAGGTCGAGCAGCGCGGACTCCAGCGCGGTGACGGCGTGGATCGTCGTCCGCAGGTCGAAGGTCTGCAGGCCGCGGCCGCCGGCGTCCCGGTCCGCGAACGCGGCGGCCACCTGCCGCAGCAGGCTGCCGTACCGCGCCACCGGCTGCCCGCTGAGCACCGCGCCGGCGTCCTCGACGGTGCGGCGGATCGCCTCGCCGCCGGGCACCTCCCCGACGCCGGTCCGGCCCTCGCTGTCGGTGACGATCGCGAGGTTGCGGGTGAAGAAGGGCCCGTGTGCGCCGCTGAGGTTGAGCAGCATGCTGTCGTGCCCGGCGACGGGCACCACCTCCACGCGGGCGACGGTGGGCGTGCGACCGGTCATGGGAGTCCTCGCCGTCCTCTCGGGAGTGGGGTCAGGAGACCTTGTCGACCAGGGCGGTGAGCTCGGCGAGTTCGGCGTCGGTCAGGTCCGACAGCGGCGGGCGGACCCGGCCGCCGTCGCGCCCGACCGCGGTGAGCCCGGCCTTGACGATGGAGACCGCGTACCCCTTGGCCCGGTCCCGGATGTCCAGGTACGGGATCACGAAGTCGTTGAGCATCTGGTAGACGGCGGTGCGGTCCTGCGCGCGCACCGCGGCGTAGAAGCGCAGCGCGAACTCGGGCAGGAAGTTGTAGAGCGCCGACGAGTACGTGGTCACGCCCAGCTGCAGCAGCGGCAGCGCGAAGGTCTCCGCCGTGGGCAGCCCGCCGACGTAGATCAGCCGGTCACCGACGCGGGCGTACGTGCGGGTCATCTGCTCGATGTCACCCACGCCGTCCTTGAGGCCGATCAGGTTGGGGTTGCGCTCGGCGACCTCGGCCACCGTCGCGTCGGTGAGCACGGCGTTGGCCCGGCTGTAGACGATGACGCCCAGGTCGGTGGCGCGGCACACGGCGCTGATGTGCTCGACGAGGCCGCGCTGGCTGGCCTCGGTCAGGTAGGGCGGGAAGAGCAGCAGCCCGGAGGCGCCGGCGGCCTGGGCGGCCTGGGCCTGGGCGACGGAGACGGCGGTCCCGCCGGTGGCCGGCGCGATGACCGGCACCCGGTCGGCCACTTCGTCCACGGCGACGCGGACGACCCGGTCGATCTCCGCCGGCGTCAACGAGAAGCCCTCCCCGGTGCCGCCCGCGGCGAACAGGCCGGCGACGTCGAAGCCCGCCTGCCACGACAGGTGCTCCCGGTACCGGGCCTCGTCGAACTGCAGGTCGGCGTCGAAGTGGGTCACCGGGAAGGAGAGCAGGCCGGCCTTCAGCCGGTCAGCGAGGGCGTCCGGGGGCAGCAGCGTCACGGGGATCGTGTCCTTGGGTCCGACGGGTCCGCGCCGGGGTCCTCCGGCGGCGCGGGCTGTGGTCGCGGCCACCGTAGGAACGATTGACGATGCACGTCCAAGAGCACTTTCGCATCGCGCTATGCCAGCCTGGTATCAGAGACGACCGGCCCGCTGCTCCAGCACGGCGAGCGCCCGCCACAGCGCGGGGTTCTTCGAGTCCTTGGCCCAGAGCAGGTGCAGCTCCACCGGCTCGGGCACCGGCGTCTCCAGCCGGACGAAGGCCACCCCCTCGATCGGCAACCGCGCGGCGGACTCCGGGACGAAGGCCACCCCCCGGCCGGCCGCCACGAGCCAGAGCATGGTGAGCACCTGGCTGACGGTGTGCACGGTGTTCTCGGCGGCGATCGGCGCGACGCCGGCGACCAGGTCGTAGAAGTACTTCGCCTGGGTCGGCGAGTGCATGACGACCGGCGTCGACGCGAGGTCCGCGGCGGTCACGGGCCGGCCGAGCTCCAGCAGCCGGTGACCCACGGGCGCGGCCACGAGCAGCGCCTCGCGGTGCAGCAGCCGGTGCCCGAAGGCGTCCTCGTCGAAGGGCGGGCGCCCCAGGCCCAGGTCGACCTCCTCGTTGAGCAGCCCGGCGACCTGCTCCCGGGTCACCATCTCGGCGAGGTCGACGTCGACGTCGGGCAGTTCCTGCGCCAGGTCGTTGAGCAGCTGGCCGAGGATGCCGTAGGTCGAGGCGGCGGTGAAGCCGATGCGCACCACGCCGCTGGCCCCCGACGACACCCGCCGGGCGAGCTCGGGCGCGGAGTCCGCGAGGCCCAGCAGCCTCCGGGCCTCGACGAGGAAGACCTGGCCGGCGGCGGTCAGGGTGACCCGGCGGTTGTCCCGCTCGAGCAGCTGGGCGCCGACGACTCGCTCGAGCTTCTGGATCTGCCGGCTCAGCGGCGGCTGGGTCATCTTCAGCCGGGCGGCGGCGCGACCGAAGTGCAGCTCGTCGGCGACGGCGACGAATCCGCGGAGCTGCTCAAGCGTGAAGGCCATGCCGACAAGGTATCAACCGATGCCTCAATGGATTTGGACAGGCATGAGCGAGGCTTCTTAGGCTCGCCGACGACCCGGCGTCCGTGACGCCACTCACACCGCCCGCGGCCCGGCCACGGCTGCTCTCCGAGGAGAACTCTCATGACCACTGACAACCGCGCGCGCCGATGGGCGACGGCCGGCACCGGCCTCGCACTGGCCCTCTCGCTGGCCGCCTGCGGCGGCAACGTCGGCGGCGGGACGGCCGCCGAGGGCGAGGAGTTCCCGGGCGACGACCCGATCACCGTGCTCGTCGGGCAGGACCCGGGCGGCAGCACCGACCTGATCGCCCGCGCGCTCGCCGACGAGGTCTCCGACGACCTCGGCGTCCCGGTCACCGTGGAGAACCGGCCCGGCGCCAACGGCGCGCTCGCCGCCCAGGAGCTGGCCGGCGCGGAGCCCGACGGGCACACCCTGATGGTCTACAACGGCAGCCTCGCCTACATCACGCCGCTGGCCGTCGCCGAGGGCGAGGCGCCCGACATCGCCGACTACGAGATCGTCACCGGCATCAGCCAGGACGACTACGTCCTGGTGACCGCACCGTCCTCCGGCTTCACGACGGTGGAGGACCTGGCCAACGCCGGCCGGCCGATCACCTTCGGGACGACGGGCGTCGGGACGGGCAGCCAGCTCTCCCAGGAGCTGCTGTTCAACCAGGCCGGCATCGAGGCCACCGCCGTTCCCTTCGACGGCGGCTCCCCGACGCTCACGGCCGTGCTCGGCGGTCAGGTCGACGTCGGTTCCATCCAGCTGGGCGAGGCCATCGAGCAGATCGAGGCCGGCGAGCTGACGCCGATCGTGACCTTCGCCGAGGAGCGGGTCAGCTACCTGCCCGACACCCCGACCGCCATCGAGGCCGGCTACGACGTGCCGGTGCAGCAGTCCCGCGCGGTCTTCGCCCCGAAGGGCACGCCGGAGGACGTGATCGAGACCCTGCAGGCCTCGTTCCAGACGGCCTTCGGGTCGGAGGCCTACCAGCAGTTCAACCAGGACAACCAGCTCACCCCGAACGAGATCGACGGCGAGGAGGTCCGCCAGGCCTGGACGTCGAACCTCGATCGGTACCGCAGCGTCGTCGAGCAGTACTCGATCGACCTCGGCGGGGACTCATGACCTCCTCCGCAGGCGGGGCGCACGTCCCGGGGCGCCCCGGCGGCCGCACGGCCGCCGGGGCCACCCCCCAGGGGGGCCCCGGAGCGCCGCCGGAGGAGGCCGCCCCCGAGGAGTTCGACCTCGAGGAGGCCATCCACCAGGTGGAGGCCGAGGAGCACGAGGGCCGCCCGCCGGCCGCCGGGCTGCTGGGCAACCTGGTCGTCGCCGCCGCCGTCGTCGTCCTCGGGGGAGCCGCGGTCGTCGGCTCGCTGGCCTTCGACGCCGGCAGTGCTCGCAGCCCCGAGGCGGGCACCTGGCCGCTCATGGTCAGCGTCGTGATCGTCGTCCTCGGGCTGGGCCTCGTGGCCACGGCCCGGCGCACCACGGACGCCGAGCGGTTCGGCCGGACCAGCTGGCTGGTGCTCGCGGGCCTGGCGACCATGGTCGCCTTCGTCGCGCTGATCCCGGTCATCGGCTTCGAGATCCCCGCGGCCCTGCTCGCCTTCGTCTGGCTGCGCTTCCTCGGACACGAGGGCTGGCGCACGTCGATCGTCACGAGCCTGGCCCTCGTGGTCGCCTTCTACCTCATCTTCGTGGGCGCCCTCTCGGTGCCCGTCCCGCACCTGTTCTAGGAGACGCCGTGGACCTCGCCCCGGTGCTCGACGGCTTCGGCGTCGTGCTGCAGCCCACCAACCTGCTCTACTGCCTGATCGGCGTCGTCGTCGGCATGCTGGTCGGCGTGCTGCCCGGCCTCGGCCCGGCGGCGACCATCGCCATCCTGCTGCCGATCACCATCGGCATCGAACCGGTGACCGCGGTCATCATGCTCGCCGGCATCTTCTACGGCGCCCAGTACGGCGGCACGATCACCTCGGTGCTGCTGCGGCTGCCCGGCGAGGCGTCCTCGGTGGTCACCGTGTTCGACGGCTTCGCGCTGGCCCGGCAGGGCCGCGCCGGGACGGCGCTGGGCATCGCCGCGGTCGGCTCGTTCCTCGGCGGTACCGTCTCGATCGTCGCGCTCTCCTTCGTCGCCCCGCTGGTGGCCGGCTTCGCCCTGGACTTCGGCCCGCCGGAGTACACGGCCCTGGCGCTGCTGGGCATCCTGCTGGTCGCCACCGTCAGCAGCGGGGACCGGCTCAAGGCCGTGATCGCCGCCTGCCTCGGTCTGCTGCTGGCCACGGTCGGCCGCGACGGGTTCACCGGCGCCGAGCGGTTCACCTTCGACAATCTCTCGCTCGCCGACGGCCTGGACTTCGTGCCGATCGCGATGGGCCTGTTCGGCCTCGGCGAGATCCTCTACAACCTGGAGGAACGGCACCGGGCGGTGCACGCGCCGGCGACGGTGGCCAACGTCTGGCCCTCGCGCACGGACCTGCGCCAGTCCTCGGGCGCCATCGGCCGCGGCTCGGTCCTCGGCTTCTTCCTCGGCATCCTGCCCGGTGGCGGCGCCACGCTGGCCTCGCTGGCCGCCTACGCCATGGAGAAGCGCCGGTCGAAGACGCCCGAGCGCTTCGGCCGGGGTGCCGTCGAGGGCGTCGCCGCGCCGGAGTCGGCCAACAACGCGGCCGCCACCTCGTCGTTCATCCCGCTGCTCACGCTGGGCATCCCCGCCAACGCCACGATGGCGGTCATCTACGGCGCGCTGCTCATCCAGGGCGTGAGCCCCGGCCCGCAGCTGGTCGACCAGGAGCCCGAGCTGTTCTGGGGCGTGGTCAACTCCATGTACATCGGCAACATCCTGTTGCTGATCATGAGCATCCCGCTGGTCGGGTTGTTCGTGAAGATCCTGCGGGTGCGGGCCACGATCCTCGCGCCGATCACCGTGCTCATCACGCTGATCGGGGTCTACACGGTCAACTACGACGTCTTCGACATCGGGCTGGTCGTCGCCTTCGGGGCGCTGGGCTACCTGATGAAGAAGCTGGGCTTCGACCCGGGCCCGCTGGTGCTCGCCTTCGTGCTCGGCTCGCTGCTCGAGGACTCGTTGCGCCGCTCGCTGCTGCTCTTCGACGGCGACCCGACCGGCTTCCTCACCCGTCCCATCTCCGGGACGCTGCTCGTCCTCTTCCTCGTCGTGGTGCTGCTCCCGGTGATCCGGGCCGCCCTCGCCCGCCGGCGGAGCACCGACCGCCACACCACCAAGGAGCTCGTGTGACCGTCCTCGTCGCCTACGTCCCGACCCCCGAGGGGGACGCCGCCTTCACCGCGGCCGTCGAGGAGGCCGGCCGCCGCGGCGGGCGGCTGGTGCTGCTCAACACCCCGCGCGAGGGTGCCCCGGTCAGCGCGGCCATGGCCGACGAGGACGCGGTGCGGGCGCTGGTGGAGCGCGCCGCCGCGGCCGGCGTCGACGTCGAGGTGCACCAGGAGGCGCACACCGGTGACGTCGCCGACGAGGTGGTGCGCGTCGCGGGGGCCGTCGACGCCTCGGTGATCGTGATCGGCCTGCGCAAGCGCTCGCCGGTCGGCAAGCTGCTCATGGGCAGCACCGCCCAGCGGATCCTGCTCGACGCCGACCGCCCGGTGCTCGCCGTCAAGCCCTGAGGCCCCCGGCCCTGCGTCGCGGACGCCGGCACGCCGTTCCCCGAGGAGGTCACTCCTCCGCGACGGCGTGCCGGCGTCCGGCGTCCTCAGCGGGGGCGCGGACCGGGTCGGACCGCAGCGCCGACCCCCGCGACGGGCGCTCCCCGACCGGCAGCCGGAACGCGAGCACGGCGAGGAGCACCGCGGCGACCGACACCAGGGTCAGCGTCACGGTCTGCAGGACCGCGTCGCTCCTCGTCTCGAGCAGGTGCAGGGTCAGCTGGTGGTAGAGCTGGTGCGGCAGGTAGGCCACGACCGCGGCCAGACCCGTCGCCCGGGCGAGCCACACCCCGCCGGTCACCAGCGCGACGAGGGCCACGACCCCGAGGGCCAGGTTGCCCTGACCGACGTCCCGGAGCAGGTGCTCGTTGTAGGGGCCGTCGACGCTCACCCAGGTCCGGCCGAAGCCCGGGAAGTCCTCGTAGAAGGACCGCGGCGCGAGCGTCTGCCACCCGCCGACACCCAGGCCGAAGACGACGAACCAGGCCAGCAGGCCACTGACGGCGCGACGCACGGAACCCCCTCCCGCGATGCCCGGCGACGACCGCGACGGCCGGCCGGTGCACGTCCACCGGGCCCGTGCGCGTGATCGTCCTGCGGCGGTCCGGGCCCCCGCAAGGGACGACCGGCACTGGTGGGACGGCCCGTTCCGACACCCCGCCGGACGGGAACGGGGTCGAGCTGCCCTTCCCGTCCGGGCCACGCGGCGGTAGGGAGGAGACGTTCCACCGTCCCCGCGACGCCGGACGCGTCCCGGGCAGCCGACGGGAGGCCGGCGCATGAGTGAGCACACGACCTGCGTGGTGGTCGGCGGCGGTCCCGCCGGCATGGTGCTGGGCCTGCTGCTGGCCCGCGCCGGCGTCGAGGTGACCGTGCTGGAGAAGCACGCCGACTTCCTCCGCGACTTCCGCGGCGACACCGTGCACCCCTCGACGCTGCAGCTGCTCGACGAGCTGGGCCTGGCCGAGGAGTTCGACCGGCTGCCGCACACGAAGGTCGAGCAGGTCGTCATCCCCATGGCCGACGGGAACACCGTGACCCTCGGGGACTTCCGCCGGCTGCACGTGCCCTACCCCTACATCGCGATGACGCCGCAGTGGGACCTGCTCGACCTGCTCGCCGACGCCGGCCGGCGCGAGCCGACGTTCACGCTGCGGATGTCCACCGAGATGACCGACCTGCTGCGCGAGGACGGCCGGGTCCGCGGGGTGCGCTACCGCACGGCGGACGGCGACACCGGCGAGATCCGTGCCGACCTGACCGTGGCCTGCGACGGCCGGCACTCCCTCGCTCGCCGGCAGGCGGGGCTGCGGCCGCGCGAGTTCGCCGTCCCCATCGACGCCTGGTGGTTCCGCGTCCCCCGCCTGCCGGACGACCGTCCCTCCGCCCTGGCCCCGCACGCGGCGCCCGGCCGGTTCGCCGTGGTCATCCCGCGCGAGACGTTCCTGCAGGTCGCCTACATCGGCCGCAAGGGCACCGACGCGCAGCTGCGGGCCCGCGGCATCGAGGCGTTCCGCGCGGACGTCGCCGAGCTCATCCCCGAGTTCCGGGACCGGGTGGACGCACTGCGCTCGATGGACGACGTCAAGCACCTCGACGTGCGGGTCGACCGGCTCGTGCAGTGGCACGTCGACGGGCTGCTGTGCATCGGGGACGCCGCGCACGCGATGTCGCCGGTCGGCGGTGTCGGCATCAACCTCGCCGTCCAGGACGCCGTGGCCGCCGCGACGCTGCTGGCCGGACCGCTGCGCAACGGCACCGTGGGTCCCTCCGACCTGGCCGCCGTGCGCGCCCGCCGGATCCTGCCCACCGTGGCCGTGCAGACCCTGCAGCGGGCGCTGCACCGCGGCTTCGTGGGCCCGCTGGTCGAGGGACGGCGGGCCGGCCCCCCGAAGCCGCTGCTCGCGCTGGTACAGCGGCTCCCCCAGCTCTCCGTCGTCCCGGCGTACCTGATCGGCGTGGGGCTGCGGCCCGAGCACGCACCGGCCTTCGCCCGGCGCGCGCCGGCGCGCTCGGGCTGACCCGGCGGCGCCCCCGGCCGGCGCGGTCGCGGGCGCCGTTCGGGATCACCCGCGGGTGAAGGTGCCCAACCCCTCGCGGTCGTAGAAGTCCAGCCGCACGCTGGTCGCCGTCCCGTTCCCGCCGACGGCGAACAGGGCCCCGGCCAGGCCGTTGGCGTTCTCGCCGATCGACTCGAAGGTGAAGACGTCGCCGGAGTGGTGGGTCAGCGGGAACGTCGTCGGCGCCGCCGCCGGGCCCATCGTCATGGTGAGGCGGTCGCCGTCCGCGGTGACGGTGAGCGGGCCGTAGTAGGAGTTGGCGTAGGTGCCGGTGTAGGCGGCGAGGTCGCGCGCCGGCTGCGGGTCGGCCGGCGGCTGGGACCAGTCGGTCTCGGGGGCGTCGGCCTGTTCGATCTGGGCGAAGATCCCGGAGATGAAGGTGAGCCAGTCGACGGTCGGCTGCCCGTGCTGCGCGACGTCGAAGAAGCCGGCGGTGATGGCCTCGGGGATCCCCTCGGGGTGCCCGTTGGTCAGGGCCACGATGCCGAGCTGCTCGACGGGGAGCATGAGCACCGAGGTGGCGGCGCCGAGGTCGAACGCGCCGGAGTGCCCGATCTGCAGCCTCCCCTGGTCGTCGTAGGAGACGTTCCAGCCCAGGCCGTAGAAGCCGGTGCGGGCGTCCGGGGACGCCGGGGGGCTGGAGACCGAGTGCGGCACCCGGGTGACCGCCAGCGCGTCCGGGTCGATGACCTGGGTGCCGTCGTGCACGCCGTTGCCCAGCTGGAGGCGGATCCACTGGACCAGGTCCCGCACCGAGGAGCTCGCCCCACCGGCGGGCGCCTCCGCGTCGGCGTCCCGGGTGTAGCGGGCCACCCAGGTCCCGTCGCCGGCCGGCACGTGGATGGCGGCCTTGTTCGCCGCGGCCTCGTAGTCCTCGTGGCGGTAGCTGGTCCGGGTCATGCCCAGCGGGTCGAAGAGGACCTGGTCCGCCAGGTCCTCCCACGCCGTCCCCGTGGCGACGGCCGCGGCCTCCGCGCCGGCCGTGTACCCGAAGTTGCTGTAGTTGTAGCTGGACCGGAACGGGTCCAGGGGGTGCTGGTCGAGGTGGCTCAGGATGTAGTCCCGGTCGAAGCCCAGGTCCTCGAGCAGGTCACCCGCCCCCGTGTGCAGCCCGCTGCGGTGCGACAGCAGATCGGCGATGGTGGCGTGCTCGGTGACGTAGGGGTCGCTCAGCGCGAAGGACGGGTCGTACTGCCCGGCCGGCCGGTCCCACTCGACGACGCCCTGCCCGACGACCCCGGCGACGACGGTCGACGCCAGCGGCTTGGACACCGAGGCGAGCTGGAACACCGTGTCCGGGTCGACGAGCTCGGGCCTGCCGACCTCCCGGACCCCGAAGCCCTTCGAGTACACGACCTGGTCCCGGTACACCACGGCGACGGCCACGCCGGGGACCCCGGTCCGGTCCATGGCGTCCGTCACCAGCCCGTCCAGGCTATTCAGCGCGGAGTCGACCTGCTCCTGGCTCAGCGACGCGGCCGGCCCCGGCGGCACCGGCGGCAGCGTGCTCGTCGCCGGCGCGGCCACGGCGCCGCCGGCGGCCGCGCAGGCCGACGTGAGGGCGGTCACGGTCACGACGGCCACGGCCGTACCGGCCGACCTCAGCCTGCGACGGCGGGGAGCTGCTGCGTTCGGTCCCTCGGGCACGGGCACGGTCCTGACCGGCGCCGCCGCTCGGGCGCCTGCTCGCGGAACGCCACGGGTGGGGCCGGCCGGGCGCGGTCGGCACGCGGGGCACCCGTGGTGGCCGGGGACCGTAGTGGCGGGCTGACGTGGGCGTCCAGGGTCCGCGCCACGCGGGACCTAGGCACCTGGCGCGCGCTCGGCGGTGTCGGGAACCTCGGGCGATGGACCTCGCTGCCCCGGTCGTCCCGCTCGACGCGGCCTTCTTCGCCGACCCGCACGCGCTGTACGCCCGGCTGCGGGTCGAGGAGCCGGTGGCGCGGGCGGTGACCCCGGTGGGCATGCCGGTCTGGCTGGTGACCCGGTACGACGACGTCCGGGAGGCACTCACCGACCCGCGGCTGGCCAAGGACGCCGAGGGCTTCGCGCGGGTGCTGGAGAGCAAGCCGCTGCCGTCGGGTTCCCGGGTGGCGTTCACCCAGGAGCTCAACCGGCACATGCTCAGCACCGACCCGCCCGACCACACCAGGCTGCGCAAGCTGGTCAGCCGGGCCTTCACGGTGCGGGCCATCGCGGCCCTCCGCCCGCGGATCGAGGCGATCGCCGGCCGGCTCGCCGACCGCATGGCCACCGGACCCGCGGAGGTGGACCTGCTCGACGCCTTCGCCTTCCCGCTGCCGATGGGCGTCATCTGCGAGCTGCTCGGCGTGCCGGACGCCGAGCGGACGTCGTTCCGCCGCTGGTCGAACACCATGCTGTCCTCCGACGGCGCGGTCGACGAGCGCACCGCCGCAGGCATGGCGATGGCCGTGTACCTGACCGACCTGGTGGCGCAGAAGCGGGCGCACCCGGCGGACGACGTCCTGTCGGCGATCGTCGCCGCCTCCGAGGACGCCGACCGGCTCTCGGCCGACGAGACCGTGTCGATGGCCTTCCTGCTGCTGGTCGCCGGCCACGAGACGACGGTCAACCTCATCGGCAACGGGGTGCTGGCGCTGCTGCGCCGTCCCGACCGGCTGGCCGAGCTGCGCGCCGACCCCGACCTGGTGCCGGCCGCGGTCGAGGAGCTGCTGCGCTTCGACGGCCCGGTCAACCTGGCCACGTTCCGGCACACCACCGCGCCGGTCGAGGTCGGCGGGACCACCATCCCCGCCGGCGAGGTGGTGCTGGTGTCCCTGGCGTCGGCCAACCGCGACCCGGAGCACTACGCCGACCCCGACGAGGTGGACCTGCACCGCGAGGCCGGGCACCTCGCCTTCGGGCACGGCATCCACCACTGCCTCGGCGCGCCCCTGGCCCGGCTGGAGGGCGAGGTCGCGTTCCGCACCCTGCTCGACCGCTTCCCCGACCTGGCCCTCGCCGTCGACCCCGCCGAGCTGACCTGGCGGCAGAGCATCCTCATGCGCGGCCTGACCCGCCTGCCCGTCCGGCTGCGCTGAGCCGGCGCCGGGTGCGACCAGGCGCCTCAGACACCGGGAGCCAGGCGAGGGCGTCCGGCTGCGCGAGCTCGGGGCGCGGCCCTGAAGGCGGCCTCAGGGACATCACGGCGTCCGCCGCTCACTGGCAGCGGCCTCTACCGTTGTCCGGTGGTCGATGTCGTCCGAGGCCTTCGGCAGGCGCTGGTCATGCTGCTCTCCTCGGCCGTCCTGGCACTGGCCGTCGCGGGCCTGTGGTGTGCACTGCAGGGCGGCGGATTGCGGTCGAAGGTCGCGATCGCGGTGATGGTCATCGCGGGTCTCATCAGCCTGACCGGCGGGACGGCGTTTTCCAGGGCCGCGGACAACGACGTGCGGGCCTTTCTCGGCAGCGGGCCGGACCGCGAGGAGCCCTACACCGGGGAGGGCCTGACCGGCCTGGGCGTCTTCCTGTTCGTGTCGCTGCCCCTGTTCGTCGCCGGTGGCGTGCTGTTCGGCGCCGGCTGACAGGGGCGGTGTCCCGAAGTGGGCCGCTCAGGGCTTCGGCCAGCGTCGCCTCGCGTAGACGACATGACCGACGAAGACAGCAGCGACGACGGCCAGTGACGCACCGAGCCACCAAGGATCGCTGTTCAGGGCCAGGATCAGACCGGTGATGCCGGCGAGGCTCGGCCCGATCCACACGCCGGGCCGGTGCGCACGACTCGCGAAGCGTCCTGGTCGCGGTCGAGTCACTGCGTCATCGTCGGGCCTACTCCCGCCTGGGCAACAGTCGCGCGAAGGGGCTGAGCCTCTGAAGTGCATGACCCAGAGGACATCGGCGCTGCCTGTCCCCCCGCCAAAGCTTCCGGAGCCGGAGCCGCCGGTGAGCGACGCTGCTGTCTCATGGGGAGTCCCTGGCCTACCGGCGACCCGTTCCCGTCACATGTCATGCCCGGGAGCGCGATAGCGACCTACAGCAGTAGCGCTGCCAGGCCCAACCAGATTGCGGGGCATCCGTTCTTCGACGGGGGCAAGCACGCGTGAGCGAACGAGGACTGTCCCGGCGACAGCGCATCGCCGGCATCTGGGAAGCGGCCCGCGAGTCTCAGGGCCTGTGGGCGTGGGGCACCGACGACGGCTTCGCGCCATGGACGGACAGCCTCGGTCACGACGTAGTGCCGCTCTGGATCAGCGCCGAACAGGCAACAGTGGAGAACCGGGACGACAGCGATCCGGACGAGCGACCGTTGTTCCTGAGCATCGACCACCTGCTGCAAGGCATCCCCGCTTGGCAGCGGGCAGGCATCCAGGAGACGGGCCTTCAGTCCGAGGATGGCGGACGATTCCTGCTGACGATCCCGCTCGCAGAGTTGGCTGACCGGCTGAGCCACCTGCGCGTCCCTGACGGGCCAGATGTCCCTTAGTGGGCCGCTATGGGATACCCCGCGGCCGGTCGGTCCGCGAGGGCGGCTTCAGAGACACCCTCCCCGCTGCTCCGACGCCACGCCTTGCAGGCGTCGCTGGGTGTGGGGGTGGCAGGCTGCATCTCCGTGGCGATCGACGTGGAGGCTCTGCTGCGACGAGTGGTCGCCGAAGTCTTCGACGCGGACGTCGACGCAACGTACTCGACAGAGCCGAAAGACCCGCAGATGCATCGCGTCCAGCTCACCAGCGCAGGTGGCCAGCGCCACGCCGGATTGCGCGCTTCAGACGAGTGGTTCGACGCCGACATCTTCGACCTCGGCGTCTCTACCTTTCTGGTGGACTACAACGACGAGGAAGCGGACAAGGAAGCGGCGCTCCGCGATCTGGCGCTGGTCGTCCGCGCATACCTAGGCGGTGAGGGATGCGTCGAGCGCAGGCGCGGTCTGATCCGTTCGCATGTGGTGCTGAAGATCGTCGTCGACGGCCGGGAGTGGGTGCTGCGTCGTCGTAGCTGGAGTCGGTCCCACAACCCCGACTAGGCCTGGCCGCGCAGGCATCACCTCCGGGGAACCTCGACTCTCAGCACTGCCCGGAAGTGGCCGCTCAGGGCGACGGGAGCTCCGGCTCAGTCTCAGGTCGACCGGCGGGGAGCTTCCAGCATTGCCCGTCGCGACTGAGGACGATGACCTCGCCGCTGTCGGTGACGCACATGCCTTCCGCGCCGTGACGCTGGCCATCCGGCGGCCGATCAGGAGGGTGCCACGACACCAGGATCTCGTCGTCGCTGATGCGGACCCTTACCTGCTCCCTGTCGAGATCTACCTGCTAGAACTCGGGATGTTGCAGCGTCATGGCTTTCCTCGTCACCCCGCAGCGCGGCCGATGAGTTCGTGGCTCCCGGCCGGTCCACGCTCGTGACACCCGAGGAAAGGACCCGCCATGTCGGAGCTTCTCGTCGATTTCATCACCTCCCTCGACGGCTACGCATCGGCAGAGGGATGGCCCGGGTTCTGGGGCCTCGAGGGCCCGGAGTACCTCGCATGGCTCGGTGAGCAGCCCGACGTCACCTACCTGATGGGAGCGAACACCTACCGCCTGATGTCGGGCTTCGCCGCCGGCGAGGTCCCGAATGGCCAAGACGAGTTCAGGCCTGAAGAAGAGGCGTCGGTCGACGAGCTCACGCAAGCGTCCAAGGTGGTGTTCTCCTCCTCACTCGAGGAGCCACTGACGTGGGCCAACTCCACGCTCGTCCGCGACGACGCCGTCGAGGCGGTCCGCGCCATGAAGGCGAGTGGCTCGGGGCTCCTCAGCACGATCGGCAGCCTCAGCCTGTGCCGGTCCCTGCTGCGAGCCGGACTCGTCGACCGCTTCCGGGTCGGGATCTTCCCGGTGATCACCGGGGCCACGGGCGCAGAACGCATCTACGACGGCTATCCGGACGTCGCCCTCGAGATGATCGAGCACCGCACCTTCGACGGCCGCATCCAGCTGGTCGAGTACAAGCCCCGCGTGCTCGAGCACCCGCCGCTGGGCGCCCCTGCGTGACGTCGCCCCGTCCGCCGGTCTGGACGGCCGCCCGAAGTGCAGACCGCGGTCGAGCGGCTTGGTCATGAGACAGCCCAGCGTCTGACCATCTTGCTCGGCGATGATGGCGCCTGTCTCGTCCGCGAGCTCGCGTGAGATCGTGGCGGCTGTCTCGCGGAAGGCGCTCGACTCAGAGCGAACAGCGCTGTCAGCGCCCCTTGCACTTCCGCATCGGTCCTGGTCTCAGAGACACCTACCCCGTCCTGTGCCATCGGAGCGAGCAAGGCAGTGCCCCAAGGGCTCCGCTGCTGACCTACGGTCACGATCATGGGTGAGGAGCCTGGGCTCGGCGCCGTCCGGAGCAGCTCGCTGAGACTGCTCGCCTTGGGTGTCGCGCTGATCGCTGCCTACTTCGCCCTCGCCGCCACGACGACGATCGGCGACCCAGGGGACATCGGCGGCGGCCTCATCCTCCTTTTCGGCTATCTCGCAGCAGGAGGAGGCTTGTTTCTCGTCGGCAGAGACCTATGGGAGCACTGGTCCAGCCACAGGTGAGCTGGTGCCCCATAGTGGGCCGCTCTGGGACAGGGGGCGGCTTCATGGACTCCCGCGAGCGCGGAGACAGCCGGTGGTCGAGAGGCCACTAGCGCCGTTGGCGTCGTTGAGCCGTGCCGACGAGAACGGCGCTCGTGCTGAGGGCCAGGATCGCCGCCAGTCCGACGATGATCTGCACTCTGTTCCCTGCGGCGTAGGTCCACGAAAGGGTCACGAACAGCGCCCACAGGGCGATGGAGGCGGCACTCGCCGCACGAGGTGCGATGGAAGCCGTCGTGGTGATGAGCACGACCGCCGACACGATTGACAGCGGCAGGGCGAGTAGGCCGAGGAGTCCGGCACCGATGTTCGCGCCCTGGTCCGGCGGGGTCGCCAGGATCGCGATGAGGACGACCAGCCACAGGGCATCGGCCACGACGGTGAGCACGACACCGGCCTTCTGACCTGACGTCATGGGCCTGTCATCCGCCGGATGGGTGTCAGTGGCGGCACGTCGGCATGATCGTCTGGGGCTGACCGCTGTACCAGTGCGGTCGCCTGAACGGTTGCCCCGCCGCTGCACCTACACGGGACGCGGCCAACGGACCTGTCCCGTAGTGGACCGCTCGGGAACGTCCCGAATGGTGAGGCCGAAGTCCGTGGTGACGTGTCAGCATCGACGGCGCCGGCGGGGGTGGTGGCCGACGGCCTTGGCCGCAGCCTCGGCGCACGGGTTGCCCCGCCTGGCCCATGCGTCCGTCGTGGAGGGGAGCTGCCCGTTCGAGCCGGGCCCGTGCAGGCACCCGGGGGCGCCGGACGACTTTCGCGCCCACCCCCGGCCACCGCTCCGTCGTCGTCCGGCAGGTCTCCTGAGCGGGCCGCTGTGGGGGATTGGGCGCGAGGCTCGCGCCGCCGCCAGGTCAGGGACTACGGCTGGCCCAGATCGTCACGAGACACCGGGGCTCACCGCACGGGTGGATCCGACCTCGGTCCGAGGTCGATCCGGGTCTGCCATCGTGTCCAGGTGTCCAGGTGTCCAGATGTCCAGGCGGGATGACGCGCTCAGCCAGTGGTAGGCCGACCTGCGACCGGACATTGGTACCGAACGACTGCTCGCGGTTCAGCGGAGCCGGCCGCGGCCGTAGAGGGTCCGCTGTTCCTGGACGGCCGCTGGGGACGAGAAGCAGCTCGCCTTGCTGACGGGCGACCGGCCGACAGCTCGCCGCTTCCCCGCGACCCCGATGTCACTGCAGCAGCGGGCCCAGAGGCGTGCCGGCAGGCGTGAGGCACCCGGCCGATCGAGTGCTCCCACGAGCGGGAAGCGGGGTCAGGGGAGGACGCGGCGCATCACGACCCGAGGGAACCCGCCTGCGACAGCGTCGGTGTCCGCGGCCTTGGTGAACCCGGCCTTCTCGAACAGGCTCCGCGTGCCGACGTAGGCCATGGTCGGGTCGACTCGCCGGCCCCCGTTGTCAGCCGGGTACCCCTCGACGGCGGGGGCGCCCTGCGAAGCGGCGTAGTCCACGGCCCCGCGGAGGAGCGCGTGCGCGATCCCCCTGCCGCGATGACCCGGACGCACGCGGATGCACCACACGGACCACACGGGCAGGTCGTCGACGTGCGGGATCTTCCGCGAGCGCTCGAAGGGCAGCTCCGCCCGCGGCGCGACCGCGGCCCAGCCGACCACCTCACCGCCGTCGTATGCGAGCACTCCCGGGGCCACCGGGCGGCCGGTCAGTTCCCGGACGTACTCGCGGCGGGCCGGTCCGACGAGTTCCCGGTTGGTCTTCGAGTCGAGCCGGTGGCTGAGACACCAGCAGACGTTGGCGGCCGGGTTCTTGGGACCGAGCATGGTCTCGACGTCGTCGAACCGCGCCCTCGTCGCCGGCTCGATCTCGATGCCCACCTGGCCACGCTAGCGCCGCGCCGGCACGGGAGCCGGGTCCATCGCCGTGGGCGTCCCGCGGGGACGTCGGCCCCCAGCGCAGCCTGCCTCGGGTGGCGGTCCGGCTGCGCCGACCTCCTGCGCGCCGACGGCTCCCGCGGCACAGTGGCCGGGTGCGAGCAGCCTGGTACGAGCGGCAGGGACCGGCGGCCGAGGTGCTGCAGGTCGGCGACCTGCCCACCCCCGAGCCCGGGCTCGGCGAGGTTCGGGCCCGGCTGCGGCTGTCCGGGGTCGACCCGGGCGACACCGAGAAGCGCGGCGGGTGGCTGGGCAACCCGACGGCCTTCCCGCGGATCGTGCCGCACAGCGACGGCGCCGGGGGCGTGGAGGCGATCGGCGCGGGGGGGTCGATATCGCACGGGTCGGCCGACGGGTGTGGGTCTGGGGCGCCCAGTCCTACCGGCCGTCGGGCACGGCGGCGCAGCGCACCGTCGTCCCTGCCGACTCCGCCATGGACCTGTCGGACGGCGTCGCCGACGAGCTCGGCGCCTGCCTCGGCATCCCCGGGATCACCGCGCACCGGGCGGTGTACAGGGACGGGCGGGGTGCTCGCGGCCTACGCCAGCCGCGACGACCGGCCGGCGCTGCCGTTCTGGCCGATGCTCTTCAGCAACGTCACGCTGCGGCTGCTCGGCAGCGACGACTTCCCGGCCGAGGCGAAGCGGCAGGCGGGCGGCGACCTGACCGCCGCGGCGGCCGACGGCGCGCTGTCGGTCCCGGTCGGCGCCGTCCTGCCGCTCGACGACGTCGCGGCCGCGCACGACCGGGTGGACGCCGGCGCCACCGGCCGGGTACTGCTCGCCCTGCCCTGATCGGGGCCGACGCTGGAGGAGGACACGTGCGGCGCATCGTGTGCCGGGAGTTCGGTCCGGTCGACGGACTGACCCTCGTGGAGGAGCCCGACCCCACGCCGGGGCCCGGCGACGTGGTGGTGGCCGTCGAGGCGGCCGCGGTCAGCTTCGTGGACGGCCTGATGGTGGAGGGGCTCTACCAGGTGCGGCCGCCGCTGCCCTGGACGCCGGGGTCCGCGGTCGCCGGCCGGGTGCGAGCCGTCGGCGAGGGCGTCGGCACGGTCGCGGTCGGGGACCCGGTGGCCGTGCTGTCGATGGCCGGTGGCGGGTTCACCACGGACCTCGTGGTCCGCGCCTCCGCGCTGAGCCCGCTGCCACCGGGTCTGGCGCCGGAGCTCGCGGCCACCGCGATCGAGAACTACAGCACGCTGTCCTTCGCCCTCACGCACCGCGTGCGCGTCGAGCCCGGCGAGTGGGTCCTCGTGCTGGGCGCGGGCGGGGCGATCGGCCTGGCGGCGGTGGACGTCGCCCGCGCGGCCGGCGCCCGGACGATCGCCGCCGCCTCCAGCGAGGCCAAGCGGGCCGCCGCCACGGCGGCCGGCGCCGACGTCGTCCTCGACTACACCGACCTGAAGGACCGCGTCCGGGAGGTGACCGGGGGCGGGGCGGACGTCGTCATCGACCCGGTCGGCGGCCCGCTGGCCGAGACGGCGCTGCGCTCGCTCACCGGCTACGGGCGGTTCTGCGTGGTCGGGTTCGCCAGCGGGGAGATCCCCCGGCTGCCGGCCAACGTCGTCCTGCTGCGCAACCGCACCGTCGTCGGGGTCGACTGGGGCGACTGGGCCCGCACCGAGCCCGAGGCCGCGAACGCGCTCGTGTCCGAGGTCCTCGGTCGCATCGCGCGGGGCGAACTCCGGCCGCCGGTGCCCACCTCCCTCCCGCTCGACGCGGCCGCGCACGCCCTGACGCGGCTGGCCCGGCGGGAGGTCGTGGGGAAGCTCGCCCTGCTCCCCTGACCGGGAAACCCCGTTGCGCCCCTCGCTACAACGGGGAGGTGCGGATCCTGGAGACCGACCCCGACGACGCGCGCTTCACCGCCTGGTGCGAGGTGTGGGCGGCGAGCCAGCGCGCCGACCGCCCGGACGAGCTGCCGCGGCCGGCACGCGACCACGTGGCCCTGGGACGCCGGTTGCTCGAGCCGGGCGGCTCGATGGTGGGCACCCACCGGGCCGCGGTCGCCGGGGACGCCGTCGTCGGCGCGCTGCGGCTGCTCCTGCCGGTGCGCGACAACACGACCGTCGCGTACGTCGACCTGGCGGTGCACCCGGACGCCCGCCGCCGCGGCGTCGGCAGCGCGCTGCTGGAGGTGGCCGGTCGGATCGCCGCGGCGGCCGGGCGGACGGCGATGGTCGCGGAGGTCGACGAGCCGGTGCCGGATCCCGCCGGGTGCGCGTTCGCCCGGCACCACGGGTGGACGTGCGACTTGCAGGAGAGCCGCCGGGACCTGGCGCTCCCGGTGGACGAGGACCGGCTGTCGGCCCTGGAGGCGGAGGCCCGCGCCGCCGGCGAGGACTACGAGGTGCTGACCTGGCGGGACCGGACGCCGGACGCCCTGGCCGAGGACCGCGCCCTGCTCGCCCGCCGGATGTCGACCGACGCGCCGAGCGGGGACGTGCCGGTCGAGGAGGAGCACTGGGACGTCGCCCGGATCCGCGAGGACGAGGCGGCGCACGTCGCCCGGGGCCGCACGGTGCTCACCGGCGGCGCGGTCCGCGACGGTCGGCTGGTCGCCTACAGCGAGCTGCACGTGCCGCTGGAGCAGCCCGAGCGCGCCCACCAGGGCGCCACGCTGGTGCTGCGCGAGCACCGCGGGCACCGCCTCGGCGCCCGCGTCAAGGTCGCGGTGCTGCGGGAGGTGGCCGCGACGCTGCCGCAGGTGCGGCGGATCAGCACCTACAACTCGGAGTCCAACCGGCCGATGGTCGCGGTCAACGAGGCACTGGGCTTCCGTCGCTCGGGTGGTCTGTCCACCTGGTCGCGCCGGATCTGACCGTCGTCGCGACGGGCTCCCCCTCGAGGAAGGAGGTGACCAGGGCCGCCATCTCCGCCGGGCGCTCGAGGATGAACAGGTGTCCCCCGCCGCGGACGACGTGCATCGTGGTGTTCGGGATGCGCCAGGCGAGGATCCGCCCGTTGACCAGCGGGATGATCGGGTCGTCGTCCCCGGCCAGCACCAGCGTCGGCTGCCGGAGGGTGTGCAGCCAGGGCATGCTGCTCCACCCGGCGATCGCGTAGAGCTGGCCGACGTACCCGATCACCGACGGGGGCCGCACCCGGCCGATGACCGTGCTCAGCAGCCGGTGCGGGTCGGTGCGCGCCATGCCGCCGTAGATGCGCCCGGCGATCTGCAGGTAGTGCTCGACGTCGCGGTACCGGCGCGGCGTCGCCAGCGCGAGCAGGGCCGACGGCGCCCCCGGCATGCCGCCCACCCCGGGGGCGGTGGCCGCGAGCACCAGGCCCCGCACCCGGTGGGGTGCCTGGTGGGCCAGCTGCTGGGCCACCACGCCGCCGAGGGAGACGCCGAAGACGTCGACCTCGTCCAGCCCGAGGACGTCGAGCAGCCCGACCACGGTCCGCACCAGGCCCGGCATCCGCCGCGGGCTGCGGTACGGCGTCGAGCCGCCGATGCCGGGCGCGTCGAAGCTGATCACCTGCCGGCCGCGGGCGACCAGCTCCCGCTCGAACGACTCGGCCAGCTCCAGGCTGGCGCCCAGGCCGGTGATGAGCAGCAGCGGCCGCCCCGAGCCGCGGACCGACGTCCGCAGCCGCACCTCCCCCACCTGGATGGTGCGGACCCCCGCCGGCCTCACGCGAACGCCGAGGCGCCGGTGATGTCCCGGCCGACGATGAGGGTCTGGATGGTCTCGGTCCCCTCGAAGGTGTGGATCGACTCGATGTCGGCCATGTGCCGGATGACGTGGAAGTCCAGCAGGATCCCGTTGCCGCCGAGCAGGTCTCGGGCCTCGGCGAGCACCGCGCGGGCGGTGCTGGTGTTGTGCGCCTTGGCCAGCCCGGCCAGCGTCGGCTCGACCCGGCCGGCCATGCCCAGGTCGGCCAGCCGCCGGCAGTACAGCTGCATCGCGGTGACCTTGGCCAGCATCCCGACCAGCCGCTCCTGGATCAGCTGGAACTCCACGAGCGGCTTGCCGAACTGCTTGCGCCGCCCGGCGTAGGTCAGCGCCGCCTCGTACCCGGCGACGGCGTGGCCCAGGGCCATCCAGGCGCAGGAACCGCGGGTGGTGGCCAGCACCGCACCGGTGTCCTTGAAGCTGCGCGAACCCGGCAGGTGGTTCTCGGCCGGGACGCGCACGTCCTCGAGCTCGATCTCGGCCTGCCACACGGCGCGCAGCGAGCCCTTGCCCTCGATCCGCCGCGCCCGGTAGCCCGGCGTCCCCTTCTCGACGAGGAACCCCTTCACCTGACCGTCGTCGGTGTCACGGGCCCACACCACGACGACGTCGGCGACGGTGCCGTTGCCGATCCACTTCTTCGAGCCGTTGAGGACGTACGAGTCGCCGTCCCTGCGGGCCGACGTCTCCAGCGCGATGGAGTCCGACCCGTGGTCGGGCTCGGTGAGCGCGAAGGCGCCGAGCGCCTCGCAGCGGGCCATCGGCGGCAGCCAGCGCTGCTTCTGCTCCTCGGAACCGAGCATGGCGATCGACTTCATCGCCAGCCCCGCCTGGACGCCGAGGAAGGTGCCCAGGCTGCCGTCGCCGCGGTTGAGCTCCATGTGGACGAGGCCGGCGGAGAGGTGGTCCATCGGCGGGCAGCCGTAGCCCTCGATGCCGTCACCGACCAGGCCCGCCGCGCCCAGCTCCTCGGCCAGCTCGCGGGGGAACTCCGCCCGCTCCCAGTAGCCGTTGATCACCGGCAGCACGCGGTCCTCGACGAAGGCCCGGGTGCGCAGCAGGTGGTCCATCTGCTCGGGCGAGAGCTCCTCGCGCAGCTGGAAGTAGTCGGTGGAGAGTGCCCTGCCTATGCCCTCTGCGAGGTCGTTGCCGATGCCCTCTGCCAGCGTCACGTCAGTCGCCTCCCGTCGGAGCGTGCCGGTCCGCGTGTCACTTGTCCCGGACGTAGCTGCCCGGGGCGTCCTCCCGGACCCGGAACCGCGCGCTGCCGAGCTGCTCGGGGGCCGGCTTGTCCGGCCCGGAGCGCTCCCCGAGCCACGCGGAGTAGTCCGGCCACCAGGAGCCCTTCTCGGTGCGGGCGGTGTCGCTCCACTCCTCGACCGCGGCCGAGTTGTCGTCGGTGACCCGGTAGCTGGACTTGGGGTTGCCCGGCGGGTTCACCAGCGCCGCGATGTGCCCGTTCGTGGAGAGCACGAAGCGCATCTTGCCGCCGAGCAGCTGGCTGCTGCGGTAGCACGACTGCCACGGGCAGATGTGGTCGGCGGACCCGGCCAGCACGTAGGAGTCGACGGTGACCTGGCTGAGGTCCACCTCGGTGCCGAGCAGGGTCACGCTGCCGGGGCGGGTCAGCTTGTTGCCCACGGCCATGTCGACGAAGTCGGCGTGCAGCTGGGCGGTCATCCGGGTGGTGTCGGAGTTCCAGGACAGGATGTCGAACTTCGGCGGCCGCTTGCCCTGCAGGTAGTTGTTGACCCAGTAGTTCCAGATCAGGTCGTTGGGCCGCAGCCAGGCGAACACCTCGGCGAGCTTGCGGCCGTCGAGGTAGCCGGCGCGCCGCGAGGCCTCGACGGCCTGCGCGGCGGTGTCCGGGTCCATGGTCGCGCCGAGCAGGCCGGCCCGCGTCTGGTCCAGCACCGTGACCAGCAGGCTCAGGCTGGCCAGCCGGTCCTGCCGCCCCTTCGCGGCCAGGACGGCGGCGGTCATGCTGGCCAGGATGCCGCCCGAGCACGTGCCCATCAGGTGGGTGGCGTCCTCGCCGCTGATCTCCTCGACCGCGTCGAGCGCGTCGAGGATGGCCGTGGCGTACGTGTCGAAGCCCCAGTCGCGGTGCCGGGCGTCGGGGTTGCGCCACGACACCATGAACACCTGCTGGCCCTGGCCGACGAGGTGCTCGACCAGGCTGCGCCCGGGCGCGAGGTCGAGCACGTAGTACTTGTTGATCGTCGGCGGCACGATGAGCACCGGCACCGTGCGGACGGTCTCCGTCGTCGGCCGGTACTGGATCAGCTCGAACACCGGCGTGCGCAGCACCACCGCGCCGGGGGTGACGGCGAGGTCCCGGCCCACCTCGTAGGCGTCGGGGTCGACCATCGTCGGCACCCGCGGGGGGCTGGCCAGGTCGCGCACCAGGTTCCGCGGCCCCCGCACGAGGTTGGCGCCGGCGGTGTCGATGAGGGCCTTCCACGCCACCGGGCTGATCAGCGGGTTGTTGCTGGGCGCGAGCGCGTCGACCAGGTTGGTGCCGGCGAAGCGCACCCGCTCGGCGTCCTTCCACTCCAGCGGCACGTCGTGCAGCAGGCCCAGGGCGGTCTCGCCCGTGGCGAGGTAGGCCTGCACCAGCCGCCGCAGCAGCGGGTTCTCCGTCCACGCCGGGTCGGCGAAGCGCCGGTCCCGCTTGGAGGGGGCCACGTCGCTGGTGCCGACGGCGATCTGCGCCAGCTGACCGGCCAGCGAGCGGGCTCGCGCGGCCACCCGGTCCGGCCGGCGCGCCAGCCCGCCCAGGAACCTGAGCCCGGACTTGCCCGGGGACAGCCGCCGCAGCGTCCCCTGGGCCGCCTGCGTCAGGAGCAGGTCGAGCGGCCCGGCCGCCCCTGCCACCTCGCGCGTGTCGTCCTGCGATGCCATCCCGGCTCCCCTCCTGCGACGACTCTCCCCCCGACACTGCCACCGCTCCGCCGCGGTCACAAAGCGGGGCCCCACCCGGGGTGGGGATCAGACCAGCCCGAGGGCGTGCACCGCCTCCGCGACCTGCAGGAACCCCGCCACGTTGGCCCCCAGCACGAGGTCGCCCGGGGAGCCGTACTCCTCGGCCGTCTGGTGGCAGCGGGTGTGGATGTCGCGCATGACCTCCTCGAGGCGGGCCTCGGTGTGCTCGAAGGTCCACCGGTCGCGCGAGGCGTTCTGCTGCATCTCCAGCGCGGAGGTGGCGACCCCGCCGGCGTTGGCGGCCTTGCCCGGGGCGAAGGCGATCCCGGCCTCGCGGAAGACCCGCACCGCGTCGGGGGTCGACGGCATGTTGGCGCCCTCGACGACGTACCGGCAGCCGTTGCGGGCCAGCGTCGTCGCGGCGTCGCCGTCCAGCTCGTTCTGCGTGGCGCTGGGGATGGCGAGGTCGCACGGGACGTCCCAGATGCTGCCGCCCTCGACGAAGGTCGCCGAGGCGACCCGGTCGGCGTAGGCGCCGATGCGGCCGCGCTCGACCTCCTTGACCTGCTTGAGGACGTCGAGGTCGATGCCCTTCTCGTCGACGACGTAGCCGCTGGAGTCCGAGCAGGCGACCGCCGTCCCGCCGAGCTGGTGCACCTTCTCGACGCCGTAGACGGCCACGTTGCCCGACCCCGAGACGACGACCCGCCGCCCGTCGAAGGACTCGCCGCGTGCCTTCAGCATCTCGTCGGCGAAGAACGCCGCGCCGTAGCCGGTCGCCTCGGTGCGCACCAGCGAGCCGCCCCAGCCGAGACCCTTGCCGGTGAGCACGCCGGACTCGTAGCGGTTGGTGATCCGCTTGTACTGGCCGAACAGGTAGCCGATCTCGCGGCTGCCGACGCCGATGTCGCCGGCCGGCACGTCGGTGTACTCGCCCAGGTGGCGGTAGAGCTCGGTCATGAACGACTGGCAGAACCGCATGACCTCGGCGTCGGAGCGGCCCTTGGGGTCGAAGTCGGAGCCGCCCTTGCCGCCGCCGATCGGCATCCCGGTGAGGGCGTTCTTGAAGACCTGCTCGAAGCCGAGGAACTTGATGATGCTCAGGTTGACCGACGGGTGGAAGCGCAGGCCGCCCTTGTAGGGGCCCAGCGCGGAGTTGAACTCCACCCGGAAGCCGCGGTTGATGTGCACCTCGCCGCGGTCGTCCTGCCACGGCACGCGGAAGATGATCTGCCGCTCGGGCTCGCAGATCCGCTCGACGGTCTTCATCTCGGTGTACTCGGAGTGCCGGGTCAGGACGACGGCGAGGGACTCGAGCACCTCGCGGACGGCCTGGTGGAACTCGACCTCACCCGGGTTGCGGCGGAGGACGTCGTCGTAGATCTGCTCCACGACCGGTGGCACGTCTGCGTTCACTGTTCTCCGATCCCTCCGCGCCCGGCCTCTCCCGAGCGGCCCCGGACGACGGTACGAGTCCCATGGAACCGGATCGTCCGCGGGGCTGCGCGGTGGTCGGGGGGCACCACGCGGCGGGGCGGCGGGGACCCTGCTGCCGGACCGCGGTCCGACCGCCCCGGGACGCGGGCGGATCAGCCCTCGACGGCTCCGCAGGCGATGCGGCCTCCGGCGTCGCCGGTGTTCCGCGTCATCTCGTCGGGGCCGCCGGCTGCGTAGCGCTCGGGGACGTTCGCGTAGTTGTCCCGGCCGGCGTGCACCACGACCGCGCTGCCGTCCTCGTCGGTGAGCCGAGCACGGGTCAGCGCGCCGGTGACGGTCGTGAGCCTCCCGGTGCCGGCCTCGGTCACGTACAGCAGGGGCAGGTCACCGGCGTGCTCCCCGTGATCAGCCTCGCCGGCACCGATGTGCCCGCCGGCCGAGAGGAAGTCGCCCGTCATCGAGGGGTCGGCCGGGCTGGGGCTGTCCGGTTCGCAGCGGCCGACGGCGTGCACGTGGAAGCCGTGGAACCCCGGCGGCAGGCCGGTGACCCGGACGTCGACCTGCATGCCGCCCTCGGCCTCGGTCAGGGTCGCGACGCCCACCTCCGCGCCCTCGGGGTCGACCAGCCGGGCCGTCAGTTCCGCGCCGCCGTCCCCGGCCGGCGGGGACCCGGCCGCCGCGCCGGACCCGGCCGCCGCCGAGTCCGCAGCCGGTGGGGACGACGCCTCGTCGCCACCGGCCGCACAGCCGCCCAGGACGGCGGTGAGCGCGCACGCGGACAGGAAGGAGGTGGCGATCGGTCGGCGCATCGGGTCCTCCCTGGGATCAGCCGGGCGGCCAGGGTCCTCCAAAGCGACGTCCGGAGGCCAGGCCCCTGGTCACCGGCCCCGGAAGCGCGCGGCGCGTCATCGGGCCCGGTCCGGCGCGGCGGAGGGTCAGGCGGCATCGCAGAGGTCGGCCGCGGCGAGGGTCGCGCGCAGCCGGGCCAGCAGCCGCGCCCGGGTCGGGCCGATGCTGCCGACCGGCATGCCGAGCCGCGCACCGATCTCCTCGTACCGCAGCGGCGGGGAGGCGACGAGCAGTTCGAGCAGTCGCTGCGAGCGCTCCGGCATGCCCGCCACGGCCGCGCGGACCAGGTCCACCCGCTCGCGGCGCAGCGCGGAGCCCTCGGGGTCGCCGTCGACCAGGTCCGGTGCCGCCGCGGCGACGGGCTCCTCGGAGTGCGGGTCCGACGGACGCTCGCGGCCGGTTCGGCGCAGCGTCTCGAGGCACTCGCGGCGGACGGTGGTGCGCAGCCATCCGGCCAGTCGCGCTGGCTCCCTGATCGTCCGGATGTTCTCCAGGAGCTTCAGCCAGGTGGCCTGGACGGCGTCGGCCGCCTGGGCGTCCGACAACCGGTGGCTCCGGACCACCGACCACAGCAGGGCGCTGTACCGCTCGACGATGGCCCGCCACGCTTCCTGGTTCCCGTCCGCGGCGCGCTGGACGAGGTCGGCGAGGACCCGGTCCTCGGACGCATCCCGGTGGAGGACGGTGACGCACCCCCCGGCGGGGGAGGCGACCCACCGGCGGGTGGACTGGCGCAGGTCGGTGGTCATGTCGTTCCTCGTCTCGCCGACGCCGGGCTCCGGCGCGGCTGATCGGGTGGGGCAGACCCGTGGCCGGCGGGCGGGCCCGGATCGGTCCGAGCCGGAGGCCGGCGGGAGCGGTGCGCCGCCGGTCGGGTCAGGCGGCGAGGCGCAGCAGGCGGGCCGGACGGCGGTCGGTCGAGCGGACCAGCGTCAGGACGGGGGCGGTGCGGGTGCGGGCGGCCTCGCGGGCGGCGATCTGGCGGCCGCGGTGCCAGGCGGTGCAGTCGTCGCAGTAGGCCAGCCAGCGGCAAGCCGTGTGCTTGCCGCAAGGCCGGGGGCCGGTGTGCACGGGGCGGGCGGTGAAGGTGGTGGTGGCGGAGGCGGACATCGCCCTCTCCTCTCCACGAGCCGGGCCCGAGCCGCCGGTGGCTCTCCCGATGACGAACAGGCTGTCCTCCGGTGAGCGGCGGGACGAGCGAGCAGACCCCCGGATCCGGCGAGCGGATCCCCCGTTTCTCGCGTGGGGTCCTCCCCCGCTCGACACCGGGGGTGGGGTCCCCGGCTCAGCGCCGAATCAGCGCCGTGAGCAACCGCTCGCGGCGCTGCACGAGGGCGCCGGCGAGGCGGTGGGCGGCGGCGCGGGACGCCTGGTGCGCGGCGCCGCGCCGCCAGTCGGCCGGCCGCTCCGCGGCGGCCCGCGTCAGGTCCTGCGCGGCATGCGCCTGCTCCACCGGCAGGGCCGTGGGTCCCCCTGTCCTGCTGGTGGGGCTGTCCCCCGTCGAACTCACGGGTGGGAACTGATCCACCTCGCGCTGGAGCGGGTGCTGGGCCCACGGGTGAGCA
Organism: Geodermatophilus sp. SYSU D00779; assembly: GCF_054050595.1. Classification (NCBI taxonomy): domain Bacteria; kingdom Bacillati; phylum Actinomycetota; class Actinomycetes; order Geodermatophilales; family Geodermatophilaceae; genus Geodermatophilus; species Geodermatophilus sp. SYSU D00779. The sequence goes on along the minus strand of NZ_JBJGZQ010000028.1, from coordinate 18,677 downwards.
CCACCGTGGCGCTGGAGCGGCTGCCCCGAGGGCATCGGGTCAGGTGGCTCCTCGGGGAGCTCGGAGGTCTCCTCGCAGGTGTCCGGGCGTTCGCGGTCCGGGGTCGGGGCACACCCGGTTCGGCTCAGCTCGGAGACGCCCCTGTGGGGACCACCACCCCGCGCGTGCCGTCCACGGTGACCTCCTGGCCGGTCTCCACACGGCTCGTCGCACCGGGGACGCCGACCACCGCCGGGATGCCGTACTCGCGGGCGACGACGGCCCCGTGGGAGTTGGCCCCGCCCATCTCCATGACCAGCCCGCCGGCGGTGAGGAACAGCGGCGTCCACCCGGGGTCGGTGGACGGCGCGACGAGCACCTCTCCGGGCTGCAGCTGCGCCCCGGTCGGCTCCAGCACCACGCGCGCCCGGCCGGTCACCGTCCCCGCCGACGCCGCGGTGCCCAGGAGGGCACCCTCCGCCACCGCCGGGCCGGCCGACACCGCCTCGGGCTCGGTGCCGTCGCTCAGCAGGACGCGCGGCACGTGCCGCCGCCCCGTCTCCCGCTCGTGGGACTCCCGCCGCTCGGTGACCACGTCCTGCAGCGGCCGGCCGTCGTCCAGCGCGACCCGCACCTCCCCCAGGTCCAGGAAGAACACGTCGTCCGCCCGGGCGAGCACCCCACGGGAGGCGAGGTCCGCCCCGATCGACGCCAGCAGGGTGCGCACCCGGCCCAGCACCAGCACGAGGTCGTACTTGGGCAGCTCGCGCAGGCCGGCGAGCTGCCGGGTCCGGTCGAGCGCGAACCCGACGACGGCGCCGCGCGCCCGCCCCCGCAGCCGGGCGCGGGCGGTCAGCGTCGCCACCACGTCCTCGGCCTCCGCTCGGGACCGGGCGAACACGGCGTCCGGCGCGCGTTCCGGGTCGTCGAGCCGCAGGTAGTTGCCGAGCACGCCGAGCAGGTGGGCCGGGTCCTCCGCCCAGCGGGGCACGCCGACGTCGATCTCGGCCACGGCCCGGATCCCGTAGCGGGCCAGGAAGAGCCGCAGCCCTCGCTGCAGGACGGCGGGCAGCGCGTCGGACCGGTACCGCTCGGCGAGCTCCGCCGGCGTCCCGCCGCGCACGGCCTCCGCGCTCGGCTCGTCCGCGCGCACCGCGGTCGCCAGCCGCCACAGGTCGAGGTCCATCTCCGTCGTGACGTTGTGCGGCAGCCCGCGCAGCACCGTCCCGAGGTCCCCGGGCTGCGCGGCGTCCCCCAGCAGCCTCCCGGCCAGCCCGAACGCCGCGAACCCGGCGGCGACCGGCGGCATCACCCGGGGCACGACCGTGGGCACCGCGTTGCCCAGCAGGCCGAGGACGGCGTCGAGCCGCTCGTCCGCGGGTGCGTCGTCCCCCGGCAGGCGCCGGGCCCGCAGCCGCGCCCCGACGCGGTCGACCCTGCGGCGGGCGGCCGCCGGCCGGACCAGCGCCTGCGCCACCTGCAGCGGGACGCCGTACCGCGCCGCCACCCAGGCCAGCCGCCGCACCACCGGCAGCCACGACCGGTGCACGAGCGACAGCCGCGGGTCGTCGAACAGACCCCGCAGGACGACGGCCGACCGCGCCTCCATGACGTCGAGCAGCCGCGGGAAGACCGCCCGCCCGGCCGTGCTGCGCACGATCGGCGTGACGTCGAAGAACAGCCGCCCCGCGGCGGCGCGCACGCGCGGTGAGCCGGCCACCGGATCGACCGGCGGACGGCCGGCGAGGCGCTGGACCGATGCCCCGACCGCCTGGAACACCGAGATCCCCATCGGGGTCAGCGGCCGGGTCAGGCCCTGGGCGAGACTGGCGCAGAACCAGACCCGCAGGCCGCCGTCGGCCGTGCCGGCCTGCGGGACCGGGAACAGCGTCGTCACGGGGCGGGCCTGGGTGAGCCAGAGCGTGCCCGCCGCGTCGATCGCCCACTCGGTGTCCTGCGGCCGCCCGAAGTGCTCCTGCACCCGCGCGCCGAGCCGGACCAGCTCCCGCAGCTGCCCGTCGGTCAGGCACGCCTCCCGGCCGCCGCCCAGCCGCCGCTCCAGCACGGCGCCGGTGCCGCTGTCCAGCACGACGTGGTCCGGGTCGACCGAGCCGCTGACCACCGCCTCCCCCAGGCCGGGCGCGGCGTCGACGACCGTCTCGGTCCGCCGTCCGGTCACCGGGTTGGCCGTGAACATCACCCCCGCCACCGACGCCGGGACCATCCGCTGCACCACGACGGCCAGCCGGGTCGTCGCGGAGTCGATGCCGTTCCGCGCTCGGTACACGACGGCGCGGTCGGTCCACAGCGAGGCCCAGCACCGGTGCACCGCGTCGAGGACCGCGTCGGTCCCGACGACGTCCAGGTAGGTGTCCTGCTGTCCGGCGAAGCTGGCGAACGGCAGGTCCTCGGCCGTGGCCGAGGACCGGACGGCCACCGGTGCCGACTCCCCCAGCTCCGCGTACGCGGCCGCGACCGCCTGGGCCACGTGCGCGGGCACGGGGGCGGCCAGGACCCGCTCCCGGACCGTCCGGGCGAGGTCGGTCGCGGGAGCGTCGAGCAGGTCGGCGAGCCCGGCGGCCTCGGCCAGTTCGGCGTAGGCGTCCGTGGTGACGCAGAAGCCGTCGGGGACCGGGAAGCCGGCGCCGATCAGCTCGCCGAGGTTGGCCGCCTTGCCGCCGGCCAGGGCCAGGTCGCCCGCGTCGAGGTCCCGGAGCGGGACGACGACGGGGTGCCGGCCGGAGTCGGTCGCGGTCGGCTGCGCTGCGGTGTCCATGGCGAAGGCCCCCTCGGGATCAGCCGCGGACCACCACCGTCGTCCTCGGCGCCGCCGGTGTCCACGCCCTTGGGAGCCCCACCACCGAGCGGTCAGCGGGCGAGCTGGCGGCTGATGACCAGGCGCTGGATCTGGTTGGTGCCCTCGAAGATCTGCATGACCTTGGCCTCGCGCATGTACCGCTCGACCGGGAAGTCGCGGGTGTAGCCGTAGCCGCCGAGCACCTGCACGGCGTCGGTGGTCACCTTCATCGCCGCGTCGGTGGCCACCAGCTTGGCCACCGACGCCTGCCGGCTGTACGGGTGCCCGGCGTCGCGGCGGCGGGCGGCGTCGAGGTAGGTGGCCCGCGCGGCGTCGACGGCGGCGGCCATGTCGGCGAGCAGGAAACCCAGCCCCTGGTGGTCGATGATCCGGCGACCGAAGGTGCTGCGCTGGTGCGCGTAGTCGACCGCGGTGTCCAGGGCCGCCTGCGCCAGGCCGGTGGCGACCGCGGCGATGCCGAGGCGCCCGGAGTCCAGCGCGGAGAACGCGATGGGCAGCCCCTGCCCCTCGGCCCCGATGAGCCGGTCGGCCTCGAGCAGCGCGCCGTCCCAGTTGGCCATCGTGGTCGGGATGGCGTGCAGGCCCATCTTCTCCTCGGGCCGGCCGAAGGACAGGCCGTCGACCTGCCCGGGGGCCAGGAAGCAGGAGATGCCGCGGGAGCCCTCGCCGGTGCGCGCGAACAGCGCGTAGAAGTCGGCCTTCCCGCCGTGGGTGATCCACGACTTGGTGCCCGTCACCCGGTAGCCGCCGTCGGTCCGCTCCGCCCGGCAGGCCAGCGCCGCGGCGTCCGACCCGGCCTGCGGCTCGGACAGCGAGTAGCCGCCGACGAGCTCACCGGCGAGCATCCGGGGCAGCCAGCGCTCCCGCTGCTCGTCGGTGCCGAAGGTGGCCAGCGGGTGGCAGGACAACCCGTGCACCGACACGGCCACGGCCACGGCCGCCCACCGCGCGCCGAGCTCCTCGAGGACCTGCAGGTAGACCTCGTGGGGCTGTCCTCCCCCGCCGAGCTCCTCCGGGTAGGGCAGGCCGAGCAGGCCGAGCCCGCCGAGGGTCGCGAACAGCCCCTCGGGATAGGCCTCGGCCCGCTCGTGCTCGTCCACGCGGGTCGCCAGCTCCTTGTCCGCGACCTCGCGGACGAGGGCGAGCAGATCCTCGGCCTCCTCGCTGGGCAGCAGGCGGTCGACGGTCACAGCGGGTCCCTCCCGGGTCGGTTCAGCTCTTGAGCTCGGGGAACTGGTCGTCGCGCCACTCGACGCCCGAGCGCGTGTCGGCGGTGGCGAGCTCCTCCTCGCGGGCGCGCAGCTCCACCCGCCGGATCTTCCCCGAGATGGTCTTGGGCAACTCCGCGAACTCGATGCGCCGCACCCGCTGGTAGGGGTTGAGCCGCTCGCGGGCGTACCGCAGCACCGACAGCGCCGTCTCCTCGGTCGGCTCGTGCCCCGGTGCCAGCGTGACGTACGCCTTGGGCACGGCCAGCCGCAGGGCGTCGGGCGCGGGGACGACGGCGGCCTCGGCGACGGCCGGGTGCTCGATGAGGACCGACTCCAGCTCGAACGGGCTGATCTTGTAGTCGCTGGCCTTGAAGACGTCGTCGGTACGCCCGATGTAGGTGATGTAGCCGTCGGCGTCGACGCTGGCGACGTCCCCGGTGTGGTAGTAGCCACCGGCCTTGGCCTCGGCGTCGCGCTCCGGGTCACCCTGGTAGCCGGTCATCAGCGGGAGCGGGTGCTGCGAGAGGTCCAGGCAGATCTCCCCCTCCCCCGGCCCCTCGACGCGACGGCCGCCGACCGGGTCGACCAGCACCACCGGCACCCCGGGCAGCGGGCGGCCCATGGAGCCGGGCCTGACCTCCGAGCCGGGGGTGTTGCCGACCTGCGCGGTCGTCTCGGTCTGGCCGTAGCCGTCGCGGACGGTCAGCCCCCAGGCGCGGCGGACCTGCTCGATGACCTCGGGGTTGAGCGGCTCGCCGGCGGCGAGGACCTCCCGCAGCGCGCCGGGCCCGCCGGAGAGGTCGGCGTTGACGAGCATCCGCCAGACCGTGGGGGGTGCGCAGAAGGTGGTCACGCCGTGCTCGCGGACCAGCCGCAGCAGCGTGGTCGGGTCGAAGCGGCGGTAGTCGTGCACGACGACCGTCGCCTCGGCGATCCACGGGGCGAAGAAGCAGGACCAGGCGTGCTTGGCCCAGCCGGGCGAGGAGATGTTGAGGTGCACGTCGCCGGGCTGCAGGCCCAGCCAGTACACCGTCGACAGGTGCCCGACCGGGTAGGAGACCTGCGTGTGCTCGACCAGCTTGGGCCGCGACGTCGTCCCCGAGGTGAAGTACAGCAGCAGCGGGTCGCCGGGTGCGGTGCCCGGGTGCCCGACCGGCGCGGACCCGAGGTCGGCGGCCGCCCGCAGGTCGGCCCAGCCCTCGGCCGGCCCCACGCTGATCCGCGTGTAGTCGCCGGGGACCCGGTCGAACTTCCCGACGTCGACGGCGTTGCAGACGACGTGCCGCGCCCCGCCGCGGGTGATCCGGTCGACCAGGTCGGCGGGGCCGACCGCCGTGGTGGTCGGCATGATCACCGCGCCGAGCTTCATGACGGCCAGCATCGACTCCCACAGCTCGACCTGGTTGCCGAGCATGAGCAGCACCGGGTCGCCCCTGCGCACGCCGCGGCCGGCCAGCCAGGCGGCCAGCTGGTCGGAACGCCGCGCCATCTCGTCGAAGGAGCGCCGCGTCGTCGTCCCGTCCTCGGCGACCAGGACCAGGGCGGGGCGGTCGTTGCCCCGCGCGACGGCGTCGAACCAGTCGACCGCCCAGTTGAACCGCTCCCCCAGCTCGGGCCAGCGGAACTCGGCGACCGCCGTCTCGTGCCGGCCGCGCAGCGCCAGCAGTTGGTCCCGGCTGGCCCGGTAGGCCTCGGCGACGTCCATCGGGGTCCTCCCTCTGCGTGGTCGGGTGCGGTCAGCGTCGTCCATGGTGGCGCAGGTCACCACCTCCGTACGGGGTGTCGGCAGGCTGCGGCCCTCGCCGCCGGCGCGAGGACGACGGCCGGAGGCCCGGGTGGACGACGGCGCGACGGCGGCGGTGGGCCCGGCGCGCGAGCGGCTCCCGGAGGTGCTGCGTATCGTCCCCCGGGTGTCCCGGGACGGCGCAGACGCAGGCGCAGCCAGCACGGCATGGTCCCCCGTCTACTCGACGGTGCGCACGGACTCGGCCACGGTGCGGGTCGCGGTCGCCGGTGAGGGGCCGCCGCTGCTGCTGCTCACCGGCATCGGCGCCAACATCGAGATGTGGGAGCCCGCCGCGCGCCACCTGACCGGGCGCCGGCTGGTCATGCTGGATGTGCCGGGGACGGGCGAGTCCCCCGCGCTGCGGGTGGGCCTGCGGATGCGCGGCTACGCGCAGCTGGTGACGCAGGTGCTCGACGCCCTGGGGCTGGACCGGGTCGACGTCCTGGGCTACTCGTGGGGCGGCGCGCTGGCCCAGCAGCTGGCCCACCAGGCGCCGGAGCGCGTGCGGGCCCTCGTACTCGCCGCCACGACGCCGGGCGTGGGCGGTCAGCCGCCGTTCCCCTGGGTCCTGGCGCTGATGAGCTCGCCGGCGCGCTACTACTCGCGCACCTACCTGCGGCTGACCGCGCCGCTGGTGTTCGGCACCAGCCCGCGGGCGGCTGCCGACTCGCTCCACGGCCGGGCCCGGCTGCACCGGCCGCCCAGCCTCGTCGGCTACACGCAGCAGCTGCACGCCGTCTCCGGCTGGTCGAGCCGGTGGTGGCTGCGCCAGCTGGACCACCCGACCCTGGTCATCGGCGCGCGGCGGGACCCGCTGGCGCGGCCGCGCAACGCCGACATCCTGGCGGCCGCCCTGCCGCACGCCCGGCTGGAGATGGTCGACGGCGGCCACCTGTTCCTGTTCGAGGACCCGGAGCACGGCTGCGCGCTGGTCGAGGACTTCCTGTGCGAGCAGGACGTCCGGGGCCCCCAGGAGCGGGTCGGCGCGCACTCCGGGCGGTAGCACCGGGGCCCGTCCCCGGCATCCCGTGGTACTCGTGTGCAGTCCGGTCCACCGACCCGGGCTCCACCGACCCCGACCGCTGCCGGCCACCGGGAGGCCCCCGTGTTCGACGACGCGCTGACCACGACGATCACCCGCGCCCGCCGGCACGCCCTCGGCGACCTGCTGCGCCGCTCCGCGGCCCGGGTGCCGGGCAGGACCGCCCTGCGTTTCCGGGACCGCTCCCACACCTACGCCGAGCTGGACGCGGCGGCCGACCGCACGGCCAACGCCCTGGCCGAACGGGGCGTGGCCAAGGGCGACCGGGTCGCGCTGCTGTCCCACAACGACGACGGGTACGTGGTGCTGACCTTCGCGCTCGCGCGGTTGGGTGCGATCGCCGTCCCGGTGAACTTCATGCTCCGGGCCGGGGAGGTGGCCTACATCCTCGAGCACTCCGCGGCGATCGGCGTCGTCGCCGAGTCCGCGCTGCTGCCGGTGGCGCAGGAGGCGATCGAGCAGTCCGGGCGCGCGCAGTCGGTCCGGGTCCGCGGCGTCCTGGGCTCCACCGCCTCCCAGCCCTCCCCCAGCCTCCCGGAGGGCTGGGAGGCGGTCGAGACCTGGACCGCGCACGGCGACGCCACCCCACCGCAGGTGGACGTCGCCGACGACGACGTGCTCCAGCTGATGTACACCAGCGGCACCGAGTCGCGGCCCAAGGGCGTGATGATGACCAGCCGCAGCCTCATCGCCCAGTACGTCAGCTGCATCGTCGACGGGCGCTACACCGCGGGGGACGTCGCCCTGCACGCGCTGCCGCTGTTCCACGTCGCCGCCCAGCACTGCTTCCTGATGCCGAACCTCTACCTGGGCGGGACGAACGTCGTCCTGGACGGGCCGGACCCGGCCACCGTGCTCGAGACGGTCGAGCGGGAGCGGATCACCAGCCTGTTCTGCCCGCCGACGGTGTGGATCGGGCTGCTGCGGCACCCCGACTTCGACCGCCGCGACCTCTCGTCGCTGGCCACCGGCTACTACGGCGCGTCGATCATGCCGGTCTCCATCGTCGAGGAGCTCCGCACCCGGCTGCCCGACATGGCGCTGTTCAACTTCTACGGCCAGACCGAGATGTCCGCGGTGGCCCTCGTGCTCTCCCCCGAGGACCAGCTGCGCAAGCCCGGGTCGGCCGGCACGGCGGTCGTCAACAGCGAGACCCGGATCGTGGACGACGCCGACGACCCGGTGGGCCCGGGCGTCGAGGGCGAGATCGTGCACCGCAGCCCGCACGCCACCGCCGGCTACTGGAACGACCCGGAGAAGACGGCCGAGGCGTTCCGCAACGGCTGGTTCCACAGCGGCGACCTCGGCGTGGCCGACGAGGACGGCTACATCACGATCGTCGACCGCAAGAAGGACGTGATCAAGACCGGCGGGGAGAACGTGGCCAGCCGCGAGGTGGAGGAGGTCCTCTACCAGCACCCCGCCGTCGCGGAGGTCGCCGTCTTCGGCATCCCCCACCCGCGCTGGATCGAAGCCGTCGCCGCGGTCGTCGTCCCCCGGGACGGGCAGCCGGTCGACCCCGACCAGCTGGTGGCGTTCTGCCGCGAGCGGCTCGCCGGTTACAAGACGCCCCGGTACGTGGCCGTCGCCGACGGCCTGCCCAAGAACGCCAGCGGCAAGATCCTCAAGCGCGAGCTGCGCACGGCGTACGCGGACCTCGTCGGCTGACAGCCGCGGGAGCATCGCAGCGAGCGCCAGCGAGCGAGGAGCGGACCGGGGCGCGGAAGCCGACCGGTGTCGTCGCCGGCTGACCGACCCCGCGCGTCCCGACGGGCCCTCCCCGGGACCGTCGGTTAGCGTCGGCAGCGTGTGGCACCGGCCACACAGCAGGAGCTCCGAAGGGCGGACACCCGTGCTCTACACCGCGTACGAGTGGCAGCGGCGGCTGACCGCCCCGGCCCGGACGACGTCGGCGCTGACCGCCCGTGCCCTGGAGTCGCTGCCCGCGCCGCTGGCCGGGCTGCCCGGGACCCGCCGGCTGCGGGCGGCCTGCCGGGTGGTCGCCGACGCGCACCCCACGCACGTCCGTCCCGACTGGGGCATCGACACGGTGGACGTCGACGGGCGGTCCGCCGAGGTGGTCGTGGAGCCGGTGCTGTCGACGCCGTTCGCCGACGTCCTGCACTTCTCCAAGCCCGACATCGCCGGCCAGCCGCAGGTGCTGGTCGTGGGGCCGATCTCCGGGCACTTCGCGACGCTGCTGCGCCCCACGGTGCGCACCCTGCTGGCCGACCACGACGTGTTCGTCGTCGACTGGCACAACGCCCGCGACGTCCCGGTGGGCGCCGGCCGGTTCGGGCTGGACGAGTACGTGGACCACGTCCTGCAGGCCGTGCGGCACCTGGGCCGGGACACCCACGTCCTGGCCGTGTGCCAGCCCGCGCCGCTCGTGCTCGCCGCCGTCGCCCTGCTGGCCGCCGACGACGACCCCGCCCAGCCGCGCAGCCTCACGCTGATCGCCGGCCCGATCGACACCCGGGTCAACCCCAACCGGGTCAACGCCGGCGCCGGCCGCGTCCCGCTGTCCCGGTACGAGCGGCTGCTGACCACGACCGTCCCGGCCCGGTACCCGGGCGCCGGACGGCGGGTCTACCCCGGGGTCGCCCAGCTCACGGCCTTCATGTCGATGAACCCGCGGCGGCACCTCGGCGCCCACCTGGGGATGTACCGCGCCATGGTGGCCGGCGACGAGGCGACCGCGGCCGCCACCCGCGCCTTCTACGACGAGTACGGCGCGGTGATGGACGTGCCCGCGGAGTTCTACCTGGAGACGCTGGATCGGGTCTTCATGGCGCACGACCTGCCCCGCGGCGTCCTGACGTGGCGCGGCCGGCGCGTGGACCCCTCGCTCATCGAGGAGACCGCGCTGCTCACCGTCGAGGGCGCCCAGGACGACATGTGCTCGCCCGGGCAGACCGAGGCCGCGCACGCGCTGTGCACCGGGCTCCCGCCCGAGCGGCGGCGGCACCACCTGCAGCCGGGCGTGGGCCACTACGGCGTGTTCGCCGGCTCGCGCTGGGAGTCCGAGATCTACCCGGTCGTCCGCGCCTTCATCGCCGAGCACGACACCGAGCGGACGGTCGCCCCGCTCTTCTGACGTCCGGCGGGCGGCCGGCTCAGGGCCGGGTCGCGACGAGCGCCGTCCAGCAGCCGGCGAGCCGGGTGTCCTGCGCGGTCACGGTCAGCCCCGCCGCCCGGCACGCGGCGGCCAGGCCGTCCGGGGTGGGCCGGTCGCCGTCGGCGGGGTGGCGGGAGACCGCCCGCAGCGGGCGGCTGTCCACGAAACGCGCGGTCATCTCGCAGGAGTAGAGGCGCCCGCCGGGCCGCAGCACCCGCGCCGCTTCCCGGACGACGTCCCGCCAGGCGTCGGCGTGGTGCAGGACGTGGTAGCCGAAGACCGCGTCGTAGGCCCCGTCCTGCGCGGTCAGCGCCGTCGCGTCGCCGCACTGCACGTCGACCCGGCCGCTCAGGTCACGGACCGCCTCCCGGCACGCCGCGACGCTCGTCTCGTACCGCTCGACGCCGTCGGCGTGTGCGGCGCCGAAGACCTCCAGCGCCAGGCGCAGCCCGGTGCCGCGCCGCCCGGTGCCGAGCTCGAGGACCCGGCCGCCGGGCACCGGCCCGCCCAGCCGGAGCAGGACCGGCGCCTCGACGCGGCGCTGGACCAGCGCACGGACGCGCGAGTCGACCCACAGCCGGTTGGCGTCGACGAGGGTCGGCGGGACGGGACGGGAGGAGCTGGTGCCCATCGTGCCGTCCTGCCCCGCCGGCGCGGTGGGCAACCGCAGGTCAGCCCCGGTAGTTCACGTGCGGGTGGTCCATGTGGTTCGCCGTCGCGCCACCGCGGTCCGCCATCGCCTTCCAGGAGCCGTTGGGCGAGGACAGCATCCGCTGCTGCCAGATGACGTAGTCGACGCCGAGCTCGTCCCAGTGGGCGATGTGGTACGCGACGATCGCGTCCCCGAGGGCGGCGTCGGACAGCACCATGTAGTCCAGAGCCAGGCCGGACGGGTGGCCGCCCGGGTCGGCCGCGCTCGGGCGGGTGCCGCCCAGGGTGATCGAGTCGGCGCCGGGCACGTTGCTGACCACCCGGTTCGCCGCGGCCTGCACCACCGCGGCGACGGGACCGGCGGTGTTGCTGATGCGCGCGACCGTGCCGGCCGCGGCGGCCGAGGCCCGGGGCGCGGCCGCCGCGGGAGCTGCCGCACCCGCCTGCGCCGGGGCGGGACCGGCGGCGGCCTGCGCGGCCGCCGCGGCCTCGGCCTGCGCCTTCGCGGCGGCCTCCGCCTCGGCCTTCGCCTTCGCGGCGGCCTCGGCCTCGGCCCGCTGCCGGTCGAGCACCGCCTGGTCGGCGGCGGCCTGGACCTGCTGGGCGGCGGTCTCGGCGGCCTCGCGGGTGCTGCGGGTGGCGGCGAGGTCCTGCAGCGGCTGCAGCTCGGTGGCGACGTCGACGGGGCCGGAGCCGGCGGTCAGCCCGAGCTCCCGGGCGACGCTGACGGTCTCCGGCGGGGCGGCCTCGGCCTGCGCGGCCGGCTCGGGGCCGACGACGACGCCGGCCAGGACGGCGCCGGCGGTGGCCATCCCCAGGTACAGGGCGGGACGGCGGCGTGCGCGGGCGGGGCGGCGAGGGGAGGGGCGGCCAGAGGTGGTGGTGCGGGGGTCCATGGGGATGGGGTTCTCCGGGGTGCGGGCGCAGCGGCGCGCGTGGGCGCGCGGGTCTGCGGAGGCGTGCGGACGGCAGGGGGTCGCGGCCGTGCGGCGAGTGCCGAGGCGGGCGCACCGGAAGGGGGACGGCGGGGTGCCGGTCGAGCCGAGGTGCTCGGGGCTCCGGTGGGCCTGCGCGGGCGACGTCCGCTGCGGACGGCCGCGGGCGGTCAGGTGCGGGAGCGCCCCCGGGACCGGAGCCGGCGGGGTGGTGCAGCGGGGCAGGCGCACGCCATCCGGCGGCTCTCCGTTTCTTCCGACTGCCGCCTACCGAGTTAGCTGACGGGTTCGGGCGGGAAGCAGCCCTACCCGGCCCCGGACGTGCGTCCAGGAGCGGGATTCACCCCAGTACTGCGGTGGGTCCCCGGCTCGCCCCGGAAGGCGACTCGGCGGCGTCCGCTCGGGCCCCCCGTTGGGAGGCGGAACGACCGACCGGACCTGTCGACCGTAACGGCGTTATGCAACTGTGACAATCCGCGGGCCCGTTTTCGTGAGGTGATGCGCGTCGCGCACCCCGGGTTCGACGGCCGGAGGGTGTAGGGGTCACCTCCGGGCGAGGACGGCCAGCGCGGCCGCCGCGAGGGCGAGCGGGACGGTGAGCCAGAGCAGTGCGGCCTGCGGACCGCCGACGTCGGTCAGCCCCCTGCCGAGGAGGGGCGCGAGCAGACCGGCACACCCCCACGCGGTGAAGACCCGGCCGTACACCGCCGGGAAGGCGCGGACGCCGACCCGGTCCGCCGTCGCCGCCGGGACCAGCGCGGAGACCGCGCCGTACGCCAGTCCGACGACGAGCAGGCCGGTCAGGACGACGCCGGGTGCGGCCTCCACGGCCAGCCCGGCGACCGCGACGGCGGTGGCCGCGAGCGCGGTCGCCAGGGCGGGGAGGCGTCCGACGCGGTCCGACCACCACCCGGCACCCAGCCGGCCGGCCAGGTTGCCGGCGGCCAGCAGGGAGACGGCCGCTCCCACGGCTCCGGGCGCCAGGCCCCGGGCGGCGGCCAGGGGCGCGGCGGCGGCGAAGACGACCAGACCGGGCGCGGCACCTCCGGCGAAGAGGACCCACAGGGCTCCCACCGTCGTCCAGGGCACCGGCTCCTCGACGCAGTCGTGGCGCTGCTGGTCCCCCGCACCGCCGGGGGCGAGGGCGGCGGCGAGACCCACCAGACCGGCGACGAGCACGGCGAGGACGGCCAGGCAGGTCCGCCAGCCGACCACCGGCAGGACGTGCGGGGACACCAGGCCGAGCACCACCGGCCCGGCCGCGTACGCGCCGACCACCAGACCGCTGGCCGTGCCACGGCGCGCAGCGGGGACCCGGGCGGCGAGGGCGACCGCGACGCCGTAGGCCGACCCGTTGGCCGCGCCGAACAGCAGGCCGATCCCCAACCACGGCGTCCCGGGCTCCTCCCCCGCGGCGGTCAGCCCCAGCCCCGCCCCGGCGGCGAGAGCGGCCGCGGCGAGCAGTCGGCGCGGTCCCAGCCGCGCCAGCAGGCGCCCCACGGCGAGCAGGACGACGGTGAACACGCCGAGGGCGAGGGCGAACACCGCCGGGCCGCTCCCCGGCGGAGCCCCGACGTCGGCCACCACCCGGGGCGCCACGAGGCTCCAGGCGAACAGCGTGCCGACCGCGAGGTTGGCCACCACGCCTGCGGCGACCAGGCGGACGACCCCCGGCCCGCCGGCGGGGACCCGGGTCACGGCGCGGCGGCGCGGGCGGACCGTCGTCCGCCCGCGCCCGGCCGCAGCACCTCGGTCAGGAGGTGACGCGGTCAGGAGGTGACGCAGACCTGCCCGCGGTCCCTGCGCTGCGGGCCCTGGCCGCCGGGCCGGATGTCCTCGTCGAAGATCTCCGTCGGCAGGAACACCGAGCAGCAGGCGTTGGGGATGTCCACCACACCGCCGATCCGGCCCTCGATCGGCGAGGTGCCGAGGATGAGGTAGGCCTGCTCACCGGTGTAGCCCCACTTCTCCAGGTAGCGGATGGCGTTCAGGCAGGCGTTGCGGTAGGCCAGCGTCGCGTCCATGTAGGCGTTCGTGTCGTCGCGGTGGTCGACCGAGACACCGATGAACGTCAGGAACTCCGAGTAGCGCGGCTCGACCCGGCCGGGCATGAAGATCGGGTTCGTGGTGACGCCGTAGGTCTCCATGCCGCCCTTGATGAGGTCGACGGAGAAGTCGATGAAGCCGCCCATCTCGATGGCGCCGCAGAAGTTGATCTCGCCGTCCCCCTGGCTGAAGTGCAGGTCCCCGCCGGAGAGCAGCCCGCCGTCGACGTACACCGGGTAGAACACCCGGCTGCCGCGGGTGAAGTTCTTGATGTCGTGGTTGCCGCCGTTCTCCCGCGCCGGGACGGTGCGGGCGCCGTCCCGGCCGATCGCCTCGAGCAGGTCGCCGGTGGCCGTGCCGCCCAGGACGTTGTCCGGCAGCGGCGGCAGCCCGAGCGGTGGGACGCGGTCGGGGTCGGTGGCGATCAGCGCCCGCTCGCGGGCGTTCCAGCGGGCCAGCAGGTCCGCCGACGGCGCGGTCCCGAACAGGCCGGGGTGGGTGATGCCGGTGTACTCGACCCCGGGGACGTGGCGGGACGTGCACTTCTGCCCGCGGAAGTCCCAGATGGCCTTGTAGGCGTCCGGGAAGTAGTCGGTGAGGAAGCCCCCGCCGTTGACCTTGGCGAAGATGCCGGAGTACCCCCAGCCCTCCCCGCAGTTGGGCCCCTGGGCCTGCGGCACCGGCCCGAGGTCGAGGATGTCGACGACCAGCAGGTCACCCGGCTCGGCCCCCTCCACGGCGATCGGCCCGGAGAGCATGTGGGCGTGCGAGAGGTCGACGTCCCGGACGTCGTTGGCCGAGTCGTTGTTGCCGATCTGGCCGTCGGTCCACTCCCGGCACTCGACCCGGAAGTCCTGCCCCGGTCGGACGGTGACCGCCGGCGGGATGTCCGGGTGCCAGCGGTTGTGGCCGGGGACGGCCTGGTCCCGCATGGACCTGCTCTGGTCGACGGTGAACATGACCTCGGGCATGGCGGTTTCCTCTCACTGGGCGCCCGGTGCGGCACCGGGCTGGGTGGGGGCGGGCGGACAGCAGCCAGGTGACGGCGGAGGTCCGGTCACCGACCGCCGGCCAGGAGTGGGCGGCGAACCCCACGGCGGCAGCGGCCACGACCAGGGAGAACCGGCCGAGCCCCTCGCCCGGCCGGCCGGTGATGCCGTTGATCCCCACCCACGGGTGGGTGGGGCCGACGTAGGAGAGCCCGGCGGCGAGCGCGATCTGCGCCCGGTCGCCGTCCGCGGCGATGCTGGGGTGGGTCGGCGTGACCACCCGGAGCCCGCCGACGAAGAGGTCCAGCGGTGCGGCGCCGGCAGGGCTCACGTGGCCCAGCAGCATGACGCCGTCGACCACCAGACGGCAGCGACGTGGAGCGGGCCGACGGCGCCCGCGGGTCACCAGCGCGGCAGTGCGGGGTGCGGGCTCGCAGGGCGGTGTGCCGCGTTGACGGGGGCGGCGCCGGTGACGGGACTCCACCGGCGGCTCCGCGGCCGGGGCCTGCCTGCGGGGATCGACCGGACCACCTGCGGCGCCTCGGCGCTGGCGTCGGCGGTCGCGATCGCGCGGTGCAGTGCGGCGGGTGTCGTCGCCAGCGCGGGCGCGGTCCACACCCGGCGGGACTCCCCCGCGCAGGTCGGGCAGGGGTGTGTCGGACGCAGCGAGGACATCGGGATCACCACCTCGAACACCGAGCACTCGGGGCACCGGAACACGTACGTGGCCATGGCTCCTCACTTCCTTTCACTCGCAACTTATTCAGGTGAAAGGGAGTGTCAAGAGGTGGCGGGGGGCGGCCTCCGCTACAGCGTGGCGAGGACGTCGAAGTCGTAGCCGTCGGCCACGGCGAGGTGGACCCGCTGCCGGAGGTGGTTGCCGGTGAAGGACACCGGGCCGCGCGGCCCGTCGTACCCGAGCCCGTCGGCGACGGCGACCATCCGGTGGACGTCGAGGCTGCCGGCCCGCCGGGCGAGGGCCGCCAGGGCCATGAGCCCCTCGCAGCAGGACTCCGCGGCGTTGTTCAGGGGTGGCGCGTCGGGGCCGTGCTGGTCGACGTAGTCGCCGCAGAACTCCAGCGCCGACGGCGTGGCCAGCGACCGGAAGTAGGAGGCGCAGACGAAGAGGTTCCTCGTCGCCTCCGCCCCGCTGGCCAGGAGCATGTTCTCCTCCATGAGCGGGGTGAAGCGGAGCAGCCCGTCCTGCAGTCCGTGCTCGGCGAA
The DNA here is from genome assembly GCF_054050595.1 of Geodermatophilus sp. SYSU D00779. NCBI lineage: Bacteria > Bacillati > Actinomycetota > Actinomycetes > Geodermatophilales > Geodermatophilaceae > Geodermatophilus > Geodermatophilus sp. SYSU D00779. The sequence continues at coordinate 2,878 of NZ_JBJGZQ010000028.1, read as the reverse complement.
CACGCGGTTGAACTGGACCGCGTCCTGCCCGACCAGGTAGAGCAGCACCCCCTGGGCGTCACTGGCGCGGATGCGCTCGACGACGCCGCGGAAGTCGTCGGTCCCCAGCGGCACGTACGCCGTCCCGACCAGCTGCAGGTCCAGTCGCCGGGCGAACTCCCGGGTGACCTCGACCGAGGCACGGGGCCAGACGTAGTCGTCGCCCACCACGAACCACCGCCGCACGCCGCACACGTCGCGCAGCCACCGCAGGGCGGGGGCGATCTGCCGCGCGGGCGTCTCACCGGAGCAGAAGACGCCCGGCCGGGACTCCCCGCCCTCGTACAGGGAGGTGTAGACGTAGGGGATCCGCCCAGCGGTCACGGGGGCCACGGCGTGCCGGACCGCCGAGATGTGCCAGCCGGTCACCGCGTCGATCCGCCCGGCGTCGATCAACCGGCCGACGGTGGCGCCCACCTGCTCCGGGCGCGCGCCTCCGTCGATGACCTCGACGGCCAGCTGCCGGCCGAGGACGCCGGCGTCGTTGAGGCTCCGCACCGCCGTCGCGGCGACCGCCTCGCAGGACGGTCCGAAGAGGCCCGCGGGACCCTGCAGGGGCACGACCAGCCCGACCCGCGCGACCTCTGCGGATCGACGACGCATCGATCCCCCCGGGCGTGGAGTGCGTGGTCGTTGGGGCGGGACGTCCCGGACCTCTGCGAGAATCGGCCCGAGTCGGGCCCCACTATGCTGACCGGCCCCGGCCATGGGAAGGGTCCTGGGCGAGGGAGAGGCGAGCATGCGGCAGGAGGCGTCGGGGGGGTCACTGCCCCACGTCGACCTGCTACGGCAGGTGACCTCCGGCCTGACCTCCCGCGTCGAGGAGATCCTCGTCGGGAGCGACCTCACCCTGGACCAGTGGCGGGTGCTGCACACCCTGACCGAGGGCGGCCCGCTGTCCATGAGCGACCTGAGCGGCCGCACCCGCATCTCCGGGCCCACCGTGACCCGGATCGTGGACCGGCTGGTGGAGCGCTCCCTGCTCTACCGCAACGTCGACGCGACCGACCGTCGCCGTGTCGTCGTGCACGCCGCCGAACGCGGCCGGGTGTTGTGCCGGTCGCTGGCCCCGCGGATCGCCGAGGCCGAGCGCGACGGCCTGGCCGCGCTGTCCTCGACCGAGGCGCACACCCTGCGCCGGCTGCTGGAGCGGCTGGCGACCCCCTGACCCCGGCGTTCGGGGTTGCGCTGGGCACAGCCCGGCGAGCAGGCTGGCCGGCCTCCCGGCTGAGAGGAACCCGCCGTGCCGGCTCCGACGGACCACGAGCTGTTCGACCTCGGCGACCTGCCGCTGCAGAGCGGTGCGACGCTGCGGGGCGCGCAGCTGGCCTACAAGACCTACGGGACCCTGGACGCCGAGCGGTCCAACGTGATCCTGCACCCCACCTGGTTCAGCGCCTGGCACGACGCCAACGAGTGGTCGATCGGCCCGGGCCTGGCCTGTGACCCCGAGCGGTACTTCATCGTCGTCCCGAACCAGCTCAACAACGGCCTGTCGACCTCCCCGAGCACCACCCCTCCCCCGTTCGACGGCCCCCACTTCCCCCGCGTCACCTTCGCCGACCAGGTCGAGGCCCAGCACCGGCTGCTGACGCGGCAGTGGGGCATCGAGTCGATCGAGCTCGTGCTCGGCTCCTCCATGGGTGCCGGCCAGACCTACCAGTGGGCGGTCAGTCACCCCGAGATGGTGAAGCGGGCCGCCCCGATCGTCGGCTCCAGCCGCACCAGCGAGCACAACCAGGTCTTCCTGAAGAGCCTGCGGGCCACGCTGACGCTGGACCCGGCGTTCCGGGGCGGCGAGTACTCCCCCGACGCGCGCCCCACCGCCGGCATGCGGGCCTTCGCCCGGATCTACGCCGGGTGGGGCCTGTCGCAGGCGTTCTACTGGGAGCGCGAGTACCGGACCATGGGCTACTCCTCGCTCGAGGACTTCCTGGTGGGGTTCTGGGAGGGCTTCTGGCTCGACGAGGACCGGGACCCGAACAACCTGCTGGCGATGCTCTGGACCTGGGAGCACGGCGACGTCGGCCGGACCCCGGGCTTCGACGGGGACACCGAGGCGGCGCTGCGCTCCATCCGCTGCCCGGTGGTGGCCATGCCCGCCCGGACCGACCTGTACTTCCCGCCCGAGGACGAGCAGTGGGCCTCGCAGTTCATCGAGCAGGGCGAGGTCCGGGTCATCGACACGATCTGGGGGCACTTCGCCGGCCTCGGGATGAACGCCGCCGACAACGCCTACGTCGACCGGACGCTGAAGGAGCTGCTCCACCGTCCCGTCTGACCGCTTCCCCGCGCGGTCCGCACCCGCGGCCCGGGAGGCGGCGGGGAGCTGGCGGCGGAGCTCACCCAGGTTCTGCCCCGGGGCCCCGCCGGGGACAGCATGCGGGGAACGGAACAGGTCCGCAACAGATGTCTAGGACGTCTGACCGTGGACAGCGAGCGCCGCGCGGGAGCAGGGCTGTCCGCGGACGGTTCCCCGCGGCTCCCCGGGGCACCTGAGTCGGCATGAGCGAGATGGACCCGCGGGACCCGAGCACCCTGTACTCGGAGGGTCCGGTCGCGCCCGAGCCGCCCGAGGACGACCTGCCCGACACCTCGCCGCTGCGCGACTCCGGCGGCACCGGCCCGGGCCCGGACGACCTCGACGAGCTGCTCTGAGAGCGGACCCGGTCCTCCCCGCCCCTCGCAGGCTCGGGGCGGTGCCCCGGACGGGGCCGTGGTGCGTCAGCCGGCGTTGCCCACGGGTCCTCGCACGGCGGCGGGGGGGGGGGCCCCCCCCCCCCCCCCCGCCCGCCCCCCCCCGCCCCCCCCCCCCCCCACCCCCCCCACGCACACCAAC
>NZ_JBJGZQ010000027.1:0-86983 GCF_054050595.1 Geodermatophilus sp. SYSU D00779 | reverse complement strand
CCCCCCCCCCCCCCCCCCCCCCCCCCCCCCCCCCCCCCCCCCCCCCCCGCCCCCCCCCCCCCCCCCCCCCCCCCCCCCCCCCCCCCCCCCCCCCCCCCCCCCCCCCCCCCCGAGACGGTGGCGCCCGACGGCGCCGTGGTGGGCACCGGGCGGCGCAGGGGCACCGGCACCCAGGAGGACGTCGATGACTGAGCACGGCGACGTGGACGACCGTCGCTCGCCCGACCCCCACGCACCCGGGCACGACATGGTGGCGCAGACCAGGCGCGAGCTGGTCCACCGCGACCGGGACGCCGGAAAGGTCAAGCGGTCCAGCTGGCTGCCCGGGCCCGGGCAGGGCTTCGGGGTCACCTTCGCGCAGATCTTCCGCAAGGTGACCACCGAGGAGTACCCCGAGGTGCCCAAGGTGACCAAGCCGCGCTACCACGGGCGGCACGTGCTCAACCGGCACCCCGACGGGCTGGAGAAGTGCGTCGGCTGCGAGCTGTGCGCGTGGGCCTGCCCCGCCGACGCGATCTACGTCGAGGGCGGCGACAACACCGAGGACGAGCGCTACTCGCCCGGTGAGCGGTACGGCCGCGTCTACCAGATCAACTACCTGCGCTGCATCTTCTGCGGCCTGTGCATCGAGGCCTGCCCGACCCGGTCGCTGACCATGAGCAACGACTTCGAGCTGGCCGACGACAACCGGGCCGACCTGATCTACACCAAGGAACAGCTCATGGCCCCGCTGCTGCCCGGCATGGAGGCCCCGCCGCACGCCATGCGGCTGGGGGACGACGAGAAGGACTACTACGTGCGCGAGCCGCACCGGGTCCCGCCGGCCGACCCGGCCGCCGGGGCGCGGGTCGACCAGCCCGTCCCCGACGGGGCGGCGGGGCGGGTGGAAGGCGCGGTGCGGCCGTGACCGAGGTCGTCATCGGCACCGGCGAGGCCGTCGTCTTCTGGGTGCTCGGCCCGATCGCCCTGATCGGGGCGCTGGGCATGGTGCTCTCGCGCAACGCCGTCCACTCGGCGCTGTGGCTGGTCAACACGATGCTGGCGCTGGGCGTCTTCTACGTCGTCCAGGAGGCGCCGTTCCTCGGCGCGGTGCAGATCATCGTCTACACGGGCGCGATCATGATCCTGTTCCTGTTCGTGCTCATGCTGGTCGGCCGCGACTCCTCGGACTCGGTCGTGGAGACGCTGCGCGGGCAGCGGGTGGCCGCGATCGTGCTCGGCCTGGGCTTCGCCGGGCTGGTCGGCGCCGGCGTCGCGCGGGCCACCCAGGACCTCGCGGTCACCGGCCTGGCGGGCGTGCAGGGCGGGGAGACCAGCAACATCGAGGCGATCGCCGGGGTGCTGTTCACCCGTTACCTGCTGGCGTTCGAGGTGACCAGCGCGCTGCTGATCACCGCCGCCGTCGGCGCGATGGTGCTGGCCCACATCGAGCGCGACGCCGGCACCCGGCCCACCCAGAAGGAGCTCTCGCGGGCCCGCTTCCTCACCGACCGGCCGCAGACGCTGCCCGGACCCGGTGTCTACGCCCGCGGCAACTCCGTCGCCGCACCCGCGCTGCTGCCCGACGGCCGGCCGGCCGAGGACAGCTTCGCCACCGGGATCGAGCCCCAGGAGATCGAGCAGATGCCGCGTCCCACCGGCCGGGCCGAGCTCGGCACGCCCGACGCGGCGCTCGGCACCCTCGACCCCGCGCCCAGCGACATCCCGGGGGGCCGCGACCGATGAGTCTCACGAACTACCTGGTGCTCGCCGCGATCCTGTTCACCATCGGCGCGGTCGGCGTCCTCGTGCGGCGCAACGCGATCGTCGTGTTCATGTGCGTGGAGCTGATGCTCAACTCGGTGAACCTGACGCTGGTCACCTTCGCCCGCGCCAGCGGCACCGTCGACGGCCAGGTCATGGCGTTCTTCGTCATGGTCGTCGCGGCCGCCGAGGTCGTCGTCGGCCTCGCGATCATCATGTCGCTCTTCCGGACCCGCCGGTCGGCGTCGGTCGACGACGCCAACCTGCTCAAGTACTGAGGGACGGGGACCGGGGATGGACACCACACCGGCTGACGGGCTGATCGCCGCGTCCTGGCTGCTCATCGCGCTGCCGCTGGCCGGCGCCGCCGTCCTGCTGCTCGGGGGACGGCGCACCGACCGGTGGGGGCACCTGCTGGGTACCGGCACCGTGGTCGCGGCCTTCGCGCTCGGCCTGCTGTGCACGCTGCAGCTGGACGGCCGACGGGTCGACGTCGACCTGTTCACCTTCGTCTCGACCGGGTCGCTGGACGTGCAGGCCGGCCTGCTGTTCGACCCGCTGTCGGCGGTCTTCGTGCTGCTGATCACCGGCGTGGGCGCGCTGATCCACGTCTACTCGATCGGCTACATGGCGCACGACCCGCGCCGCCGTCGGTTCTTCGCCTACCTCAACCTGTTCGTCGCGGCGATGCTGCTGCTGGTCCTCGGCGACAACTTCGTGGCCCTCTACGTCGGCTGGGAGGGCGTGGGCCTGGCGTCCTACCTGCTCATCGCCTTCTGGCACGAGCGCCCGTCGGCGGCGACCGCCGCGAAGAAGGCGTTCATCATGAACCGGGTCGGCGACGTCGGGCTGGCGCTGGCGATCTTCCTGATGTTCGCCCAGCTGGGCACCGTCTCCTACGACGGCGTCTTCGGTGCGGTCGGCACCCTGGCCGCCGGCACGGTGACCGCGATCGGGCTGCTGCTCCTGCTCGGCGCCTGCGGCAAGTCCGGCCAGTTCCCGCTGCAGGCCTGGCTGCCCGACGCCATGGAGGGCCCGACCCCGGTGTCGGCCCTGATCCACGCGGCCACCATGGTCACCGCCGGCGTGTACCTGATCGCCCGCAGCGCGCCGATCTACGACCAGACCCCCACCGCGCGGGCCGTCGTCCTCGCCGTCGGGGCGCTCACGCTGATGATCGGGGCGATCGCCGGCTGCGCCCAGGACGACATCAAGAAGGTGCTGGCCTACTCCACGGTCAGCCAGATCGGCTACATGTTCCTGGCCGTCGGCCTCGGCCCGGTCGGCTACGTCGCGGGCCTGGCGCACCTGCTCACCCACGGCTTCTTCAAGGCCGGCCTGTTCCTGGGTGCCGGCTCGGTCATGCACGCGATGGACGACGAGGTCGACATGCGCCGCTTCGGCGGCCTCGCGTCGCGGATGAAGGTGACCTTCGTGACCTTCGGCCTGGGCTACCTGGCGCTCATCGGCTTCCCGTTCCTGTCCGGCTTCTACACCAAGGACGCGATCATCGAGGCCGCGTTCGACCGCGGCGACGGCTGGGGCTACCTCCTCGGCGGGGTCGCGATCCTCGCCGCCGGGCTGACCGCCTTCTACATGACCCGGCTGATGCTCATGACCTTCTTCGGCCGCCCCCGGTGGGAGCCCGGCGTCCACCCGCACGAGTCGCCGACGGTGATGACCGCGCCGATGGTGCTGCTCGCGGTCGGCTCCGTGCTCGCCGGTTTCCTGCTGGTCGTCGCCTTCCCGCTGGAGTCGTGGCTGACCCCGGTGTTCGGCGAGCCCGAGGAGGCCGAGCACGTCGTCGCGCCGCTGCTGGTCAGCGTCCTGGTCACCGTCGTCATGGCGCTCGGCGTGCTGACCGCCTGGCTGTTCGTCGGCCGCCGCGAGGTGCCGGTGACCGCGCCGGCGCGGGTGTCGCCGGTGACGCGCGCCGCCCGCCGCGCGCTCTACGCCGACGCGGTGAACGAGTCGCTGTTCATGCGGCCCGGGCAGTGGCTGACCCGCGCGCTGGTGTTCTTCGACAACCGCGGCGTGGACGGCGCGGTGAACGGCCTGGCCGCGACGCTGGGCGGCTCGTCGTCCCGGCTGGGCCGCACGCAGACCGGCTTCGTCCGCTCCTACGCGCTGTCGATGCTCGGCGGCGCGGTGGTCGTCGCGGGCGCGCTGCTGGCGGTGACGGCCGGATGAGCAGCAACTCCACCGAACGAGAGGCGACGGCGGCGTGAGTGACTTCCCGTACCTGCTCACGATGATCGCCGTCCCGGCGGTCGGGGCGGCCGCCGTCGCCGCCCTGCCGAAGGGGCGCGAGGGGACCGCCCGGCAGCTCGCGCTGGGCGTCAGCCTGGTCGTGCTGCTGCTCGCCGTGCTGGCGACGATCGCCTTCGACGCCGGCGGTGAGCGGTTCCAGCTGACGACGTCGGTCTCCTGGATCCCCGACTTCGGCGTCGACTTCGCCCTCGGGGTCGACGGCATCGCGTTGGTGATGCTGCTGCTCATCGGCGTGCTGGTGCCGGTGGTCGTGATCGCCTCGTGGCGCGACGAGCCGACCGGACGGCGCTCGATGCGGGCCTTCTGGGCCTGGCTGCTGCTGCTCGAGTCGATGATGGTCGGCGTCTTCGCCGCGACCGACGTCTTCCTCTTCTACGTCTTCTTCGAGGCGATGCTCGTCCCGATGTACTTCCTGATCGGCAGCTTCGGCGGGCCGCGACGGCAGTACGCGGCGGTCAAGTTCTTCCTCTACAGCCTGGTGGGCGGGCTGGTCATGCTGGCCGCCGTCATCGGGCTGTACGTGGTCAGCGCCAACGAGCTGGGCGAGGGGACGTTCGCCTTCGACGCGCTGCGGCAGATCGAGATCGACCCGGGCGTGCAGAAGCTGCTGTTCCTCGGGTTCTTCGTGGCCTTCGCGATCAAGGCGCCGCTGGTGCCGTTCCACACCTGGCTGCCCGACTCCGGTGCCGAGGCGCCGATCGGCGGGGCGGTGCTGCTGGTCGGCGTCCTGGACAAGGTCGGCACCTTCGGGTTCATCCGCTACTGCCTGCCGCTGTTCCCCGACGCCTCGCGCGACCTCGCGCCGTACGTCCTGGTGCTGGCCGTGGCGGGCATCCTCTACGCCGCGCTGCTGGCGATGGGGCAGAGCGACATGAAGCGCCTGGTGTCCTACACCTCGATCGCGCACTTCGGCTTCATCGCGCTGGGGATCTTCGCCTTCACCACCGAGGCGACCACGGGCGCGGTGCTCTACATGGTCAACCACGGCATCGCGACCGGCCTGCTGTTCCTCGTCGTCGGCATGCTCATCGCCCGCGGCGGCTCGCGGCTGGTCGGGGACTACGGCGGCGTGGCGACCCAGGCGCCCCTGCTCGCCGGCGTCTTCCTCATCGCCGGGCTGGCCTCGCTCGCGCTGCCGGGCACCAACAGCTTCGTCAGCGAGTTCCTCGTGCTCATCGGCTCGTTCCCGACCCGGCCGGTGTTCACCGTGCTCGCCACCGTCGGCATCGTGCTGGCCGCGCTGTACGTGCTGCTGCTCTACCAACGCACCATGCACGGCCCGCCGCGCGGCGTGCTGCTCGAGCCGGCGCCGGGGACCCCGGCGCCCGCCACCGGGGCAGGCGGCGCAGCCACCCCCGCCACCGGGGCAGGCGGCGGGGCCACCGCGGCCACCGCCACCCTCGACGCCCCGGCGGCCGCGCCGGCCCGGCTGCGGGTGCAGGACCTCTCCCGGCGTGAGCTGGCCGTCGCCGCGCCGATGGTCGCGATCGTCATCGCGCTGGGCTTCTACCCGCAGCCGCTGATCGACCTGATCGAGCCGGCGGTCGCCGCCACGATGAGCGACGTGGGGGCCGACCCGGCCGGCGTCTCCCCGCAGGCTCCCGTCGAGGGGACGGACTGATGATCGAGGCCCCGGCCATCTCCCTGGCCGCGCTGGCGCCCCTGCTGTTCGTCTTCGGCGCCGCGTGCGTCGGCGTCCTCGTCGAGGCCTTCGCGCCGCGGGACGTGCGCCACCCGGTGCAGGTCGCCGTCGCCCTGGTCGGCACCCTCGGCGGGCTGGTCACCAGCCTGCTGCTGGCGGGGGAGCGGCAGGTCACCGCGGGCGGCGCGCTCGCCGTCGACGGCCCCGCGGTCTTCCTGCAGGCCACCATCGCCGGGCTCGGGGCGCTGTCGCTGCTGCTGTTCGCCGAGCGCTCGCTGGACCCGGCCCGCTCGGCGTTCGTCGCCGCCGCCGCGGTGCCGGCGGGCAGCCCGCGCGACCGCGAGCTGATGACCGCCCCGCGGGTGCAGACCGAGGTCTACCCGCTGACCACGTTCGCCATCGGCGGCATGATGCTGTTCGTCGCGGCCAACGACCTGCTGGTCATGTTCGTCGCGCTCGAGGTGCTCAGCCTGCCGCTGTACCTGATCAGCGGGCTGGCCCGTCGTCGGCGGCTGCTGTCGCAGGAGGCGGCGGTCAAGTACTTCCTGCTGGGCGCCTTCGCCTCCGCCTTCTTCCTCTACGGCCTGGCGCTGGTCTACGGCGCCACGGGCAGCATCCGGCTGTCGGCCATCCGCGAGGCGTCCGCATCCGAGGCCGGGGGCGGCGTCCTGCTGGTGCTCGGCCTGGCCCTGCTGGTGGTCGGGCTGATGTTCAAGGCCAGCGTGGCGCCCTTCCACGCCTGGACGCCGGACGTCTACCAGGGCGCCCCGACACCGGTCACCGCGTTCATGGCCGCCTGCACCAAGGTCGCGGCCTTCGGGGCGATCCTGCGCCTGCTCTACGTCGCCTTCGGCACCAGCGAGTGGACGTGGCGGCCGCTGGTCTACGGCATCGCGATCGTCTCGATGGTGGTCGGCGCCGTGCTGGGCCTCACCCAGTCCGACCTCAAGCGGATGCTGGCCTACTCCTCGATCGCGCACGCCGGGTTCCTGCTCACCGGCGTCATCGGGTACGGCAGCGGCGCCGACGGCACCGGCTCCGGGCTCGGCGCGACGATGTTCTACCTGCTGGCCTACGGGCTCACCACGATCGGCGCCTTCGCGGTGCTGACCCTGGTGCGCGACGGCGACGGCGAGGCCACGCACCTGTCCCAGTGGGCGGGCCTGGCCCGCCGCTCACCGCTCACCGCGGCGGTCATGGCGCTGTTCCTGCTGGCGCTGGCGGGCATCCCGCTCACCAGCGGCTTCACCGGCAAGTTCGCCGTCTTCCGGGCCGCGATCGACGACGGCGCGTGGCCGCTGGTGGTCGTCGCCCTGCTGGCCAGCGCCGTGGCGGCGTTCTTCTACCTGCGGGTCATCGTGCTCATGTACTTCTCCGAGCCGGCCGTCGACGGCCCGACCATCGGCGTCCCCGGCCTGCCGACGACGTTGGTGCTCGCGGTGACGGTCACCGCGACGGTGGTGCTCGGCGTCGTCCCCGGGGCGGTGCTCGATATCGCCGAGCGGGCGGCTAGATTCGTCGGTTGATGACCGGAGCCAGCGCCGCCGTCGGCGGGGAGACCACGACCGACACCTGGCAGCGGATCTCGACCCCTGCCTCCACCGTCGGCCCGTGGCTGCCCGAGGGCGACCTCGGCGCCCGGCTCGCCGAGGGGCTGGGCCGGGTCGAGGAGGCCCTGCTCACCGCCGTCGGCAGCGAGCACGCGTTCGTGCGGGAGGCGGCCGGGCACCTCGTCGTCGCCGGTGGCAAGCGGTTCCGCCCGCTGCTGGCGCTGCTCGCCGCCGAGCTCGGCGACCCGCACGCCACGGGGGTCACCGAGGCCGCGGTGGTCTGCGAGCTCACCCACCTGGCCACGCTGTACCACGACGACGTGATGGACGAGGCCGCCGTGCGGCGTGGGGCGCCCAGCGCCAACAGCCGGTGGTCCAACAGCATCGCGATCCTGACCGGCGACTTCCTCTTCGCCCGCGCCTCGGACCTGCTCGCCGACCTCGGCCCCGAGGCGGTGCGCATCCAGGCGCGGACCTTCGAGCGGTTGGTCACCGGGCAGATCCGGGAGACCGTGGGCGCGCGGCCCGGCGACGACCCCGTCGCGCACTACCTTGAGGTGCTCGCCGACAAGACCGGCTCGCTGGTCGCGACCTCGGCGCGTTTCGGCGCCTCCTTCGCCGGGGCGGAGGCGGAGCTGGTCGCCGCGCTGACCGCCTTCGGCGAGGAGGTCGGCGTGGCCTTCCAGCTCTCCGACGACCTGCTCGACATCGTCAGCCAGGACGGCGCGTCCGGGAAGTCACCCGGCACGGACCTGCGGGAGGGCATCGCCACGCTGCCCGTCCTCTTCGCGCTCGCCGGCGACGACCCGGCCGAGCAGCGGTTGCGCGAGCTGGTCTCCGGGCCGATCACCGACGACGCCGAGCACGCCGAGGCGCTGGAGCTGCTGCGCTCGTCGGCGGCCCTGCAGCGGGCCACCGAGGTGCTGCGCGAGTACGCCGACCGGGCGCAGGCGCGGCTGTCCGGCGTCCCCGAGGGGCCGGTCCGCGAGGCCCTCTCGGCGCTGTGCGACTACGTGGTCACGCGCACCAGCTGACCCAGCGGGGCATGCTGGGCGCGTGCGCCCCCGCCCCCACCTGACCGGCCTGCTGGTCGGGCTCCTGCTGCTGTCCGGGTGCTCGTCGGCGGCGGGGGAGGAGCCCGACGCCGCTCCGACCGCACCCGCTCCGACCGCACCCGCGCCGACGGCTCCCGCGCCGTCGACGTCCCCGGCGGCGCCCGCGACACCCGAGCCGGCGCCCGCCCTCGACGTGGCGGTGGTCGCCGAGGGGCTGGACCACCCCTGGGACGTCGCCCAGGCGCCCGACGGCACCCTGCTGCTCGACGAGCGTTCCGGCGGCCTGACCGCGGTGCTGCCCGACGGCACGGTGCGCGAGCTGGCGGCCGACTTCGGCGACCTGTTCGCCACCGGGGAGACCGGGCTGATGGGCCTGGTGCTCGACCCGGGTTTCGCGCGGGACCGCCGCTTCTACACCTGCCAGGGCATCGAGGAGGACGGCGGCGCGGAGATCCAGGTGACCGCCTGGACCGTCGACCCGGGCTGGACGACGGCGACCCGCGTCGACGACCCGCTCATCGACGACATCCCGGTCAACGAGCGCAGGGGCCGGCACGGCGGCTGCCGGCTGCGCTTCGACGACACCGGCGCCCTGCTCGTGGGCACCGGTGACAACGCCGTCGCCACCAACGCCCAGGACCCCGCCACCCTCGCGGGCAAGGTGCTGCGGGTCGACCCGGCCACCGGCGAGGCGGCCGCCGACAACCCGTTCGTAGGCCGTCCGGACGCCGACCCGCGGGTGTGGACCTACGGCCACCGCAACGTGCAGGGCCTCGCCGTCCGACCCGGCTCCGGGCAGGTGTACGCCGCCGAGCACGGGCCCCGCCGGGACGACGAGGTGACCCTGCTGCGGCCCGGCGGCAACGGCGGCTTCGCACCCCAGGGCCCCGGCTACGGCGAGTTCGTCCCGATGACCGACCTCTCCCTGCCCGACGCGATGCCCCCCACCTGGGCGTCCGGCGCCCCCACGATCGCCTCCTCGGGCGCCACCTTCCTCGCGGGTGAGCAGTGGCAGGGCTACGAGGGCCTGTTGCTGCTGGGCGTCCTCAAGGACCGGGGGGTCCTGGCGCTGCGCGTCGCGGACGACGGCACCCTGCTCGAGCAGTTCCGGCTGCCCGAGCTGGAGGGCACGTACGGCCGCATCCGGACCGTGCAGCAGGGCGGGGACGGCGCCCTCTACGTCACCACCGACAACGGCGACGGCGCGGACCAGCTGTTGCGGGTCACCCCGCGGTAGCCGTCCCTGACATCCGGTGCCGGATCCGGTCCGGGACGGGCGTGTCCGGCGGCAGCAGCGGGCACGGCTCGGGCTCACCCACCACGGTGCGCAGCGGGAGGACACCCGCCCACACCGGCGCGGACAGGTCCCGCTCGTCGTCCCCCGGTGGGCCGGTGCGCACCTTGACGCTGGCCTCGGTCAGGTCCAGGGCGAGCAGCGCGGTGGCGGCGAGCTCCTTGCGGTCGGGCCGGCGTGCGGCGGCCCAGGAGCCCGGAGCCAGGTGCTCGGTGAGCGCCTCCAGGCTGAGCAGGCGCTCCTCCTCGTCGACCACCGGCCGGGCCACCCCGTGCACGACGGCGCAGCGGTAGTTCAGGGAGTGGTGGAAGGCCGAGCGGGCGTAGACGACGCCGTCCACGTGGGTGACCGTGAGGCAGACCGGCGCTCCCGAGGCCGCCGCGCGCAGCGTCGCCGCGCCGGTGGAGCCGTGCAGGTACAGGGTGTCGCCCCGCCGTCCGTAGCCGGTCGGCAGCACGACCGGCGAGCCGTCCAGCACGACGCCCAGGTGCCCCACCAGGCCGGCGTCCAGCACCGCGTACAGCTCGGCGCGGTCGGTCCGGGCGCGCTTCGCTCCTCGGCGGATCGTGCTGCGGGGCGTGGGGGAGAGCGGCGGTGCGGTGTCCATGAGCTCACGGTGCCCGCTCGCGTGGCCTCCTCCCAGGGCCAATACGCTCCCGTTCCGGAAGGCCACTTCGAGGGGAGGTGCGGCGTGGTCGACGTGCCACCGGTGGTCCTCGACCGGGCGTCCGGGACGCCGCTGTCGGTCCAGCTGGCCGACGCGCTGCGGACGGCGACGGTGGACGGCACCCTCCGCCCGGGCGACCGGCTGCCCTCCACGCGTGAGCTCGCCGTCGCCCTCCGGGTCAGCCGCACCGTCACCGCCGCGGCCTACGACCAGCTGCTGGCCGAGGGGTGGGCGGACGGGCGCCGCGGTGTCGGCACCTTCGTCGTCGGTACGGCGACCGCGGCACCGGCACGCTCCCCGGCGCCACGGCCGGCTCCTCGGAGCACGCCGCCGCCGATCGACCTGCGGGCCGGCGCGCCCTGCCTGGAGGTCCTGGACCGCGCCGCCTGGCGGCGTGCGTGGCGCGCGGCCGGGGACCCCGCCCCCGACGCCGGCCCCGAGCCGGCCGCGGACCCGGGCTTCCAGCGGGCGGTGACCGAGCACCTGCTCCGGCACCGCGGTCTCGCCGCTGCGCCCGGCGACGTGCTCGCCACGGCGGGGACCTCGGCCGCGGTCGCGGAGCTGGCCCGGCTGCTGCCCGCCGGGAGCCGGGTGGGCGTCGAGGACCCCGGCTACCAGCGCGTGGTCGGCGCCCTCCGGGACGCCGGCGCCACGGTGGTGCCGCTCCCGGTGGACGGCGACGGCCTGGTGGTCGAGGCGGTGCCCCCCGGCCTCGCGGCGGTGTACTGCACGCCCGCGCACCAGTACCCGCTCGGGCGCCGGCTGTCCGCGGCCCGCAGGATCGCCCTCGTCGCCCGTGCCCGCGCGGGGGGCTGGTGGGTGCTGGAGGACGACTACGACGGCGAGCTGCGCTACGACGTCGCGCCGCTGCCGCTGCTGGGCGCGCTCGGCCCGGACGTCACGGTGCACCTCGGCACGAGCAGCAAGATCGTCAGCCCGACGCTGGGGGTGGGCTGGCTGGTGGCCCCGCCGGAGCTGCGCGCCGCGCTGGTGGCCAGGCGGACGGCGACCGGCACCCGGCCCGCGCGGGCGGGGCAGCGGGTGTTCGCCGCCCTGGCCGCGAGCGGGGACCTCGCCCGGCACCTGCGCCGGCTCCGGCGCGAACTCGCGGCCCGCCGCGACGAGGTGCTGGCGGCGGTGGCCGCCGGTGGGGTGGTGGCCGAGGGCGACCCGGCCGGTGCGCACGTGCTGGTGCCGCTGCCCGACCTGCGGGTCGAGGAGGCGGTCGTCGCCGCGGCGGCCGAGCGGGGCGTCGCGGTGGACGGACTCGGGCGCCACTGGACGGGCCCCGGTCCGCACGCGGCCGGACTGGTCGTGGGGTTCGCCGCGCCGACCCGCGCCGACCTGGGCCGTGCCCTGCGGGTGCTCACGGGTGCGCTCCGGGAGGTGCTCGGCCGATACGACGACCGGCCCGCCTCCCGGGAGGGAGACGGGCCGGTCGAGGAGTGGGTCAGGCGCTGACGGTCCAGGTGTCGCTGCCGCTCAGCAGCGCGCCCAGGTCCGCCGGCGAGGAGGTGCGGGCCTCCTCGACCTGGTCGGCCATCATGCGGTCGTAGGTCGGCTTCTCGACCGACCGGAAGACGCCCATCGGGGTGTAGCGGAGGTCCTGGCTGGACAGCCGCGACAGCGCGAAGGCGTACGACGGGTCCTGACGGGTGGCGTCGTGCACGACGATGTCGCCGGCGTCCACCTGGTTGGTCTCGGCGATCCGCAGGCCGCCGAACTCGTCGCGGACCACGCACGAGGCGCCGTCCGGACCGAACACCAGCGGCTCGCCGTGGACCAGCGGGATCGACCACTGCACGCCGGTGGTCGGGTCCTTGAGCAGGTCGAACGCGCCGTCGTTGAAGATGTTGCAGTTCTGGTAGATCTCGACGAGCGCGGTGCCCTTGTGCTCGGCGGCCTGCCGCAGCACCTCGGTGAGGCCCTTGCGGTCGGAATCCATGGCCCGCCCGACGAAGGTGGCGTCGGCGCCCAGCGCGAGCGACACCGGGTTGAACGGGTGGTCCAGCGAGCCCATCGGGGTGGACTTGGTGACCTTGCCGACCTCGCTGGTGGGCGAGTACTGCCCCTTGGTGAGCCCGTAGATCCGGTTGTTGAACAGCAGGATCTTCAGGTTCACGTTGCGGCGCAGCGTGTGGATCAGGTGGTTGCCGCCGATGGACAGCGCGTCGCCGTCCCCGGTCACGACCCACACCGACAGGTCCGGGCGGGACGCCGCCAGGCCGGTCGCGATGGCCGGCGCACGGCCGTGGATCGAGTGCATCCCGTAGGTGTTCATGTAGTACGGGAAGCGCGAGGAGCAGCCGATGCCCGAGACGATGACCATGTCCTCGCGCGCGATGCCGAGGCTGGGCAGGAAGCTCTGGACCGCGTTGAGGATGACGTAGTCACCGCACCCCGGGCACCAGCGCACCTCCTGGTCGGTCTTGAGGTCCTTGGCCTTGAGGTCGGTGCGCTTCTCGCCCTGGGTCTCCAGGGAGCGGGTGATGGCGTCGGCGATGGGACCGTCGGCCGGCATGCCGAGGTCGATGGTGGTCACTGGGTGCCTCCGGTGGTGGAGTCGATGACGTCCTGCACGACCGCGGCGAGCTCGGCGGCCCGGAAGGGCAGCCCGCGCACCTGCGTGTGGCTCTCGACGTCGACGAGGTACTTGGCGCGCAGCAGCATCGAGAGCTGCCCGAGGTTCATCTCCGGGCAGATCACCCGGTCGTAGCGGCGCAGCACCTCGCCGAGGTCGGCCGGGAACGGGTTGAGGTGGCGCAGGTGGATCTGCGCGACCGACCGCCCCGAGCGCCGGATCCGCCGGCACGCGGCGCCGATGGGCCCGTAGGTGGAGCCCCAGCCGATGACGGCGACGCGGGCGTCGCCGTCCGGGTCGTCGACGTCGGTGGGCGGGATGCTCGCCGCGATGCCGTCGACCTTGGCCTGGCGCAGCCGGGTCATCAGGTCGTGGTTGGCCGGGTCGTAGGAGATGTTGCCGGTCTTGTCGGCCTTCTCCAGACCGCCGATGCGGTGCTGCATCCCCGACGTCCCCGGGATGGCCCACGGGCGGGCCAGGGTCTCCGGGTCGCGCAGGTAGGGCAGGAACTCCGGCGTCCCGTCGGCGGCGGTGCCGTTGGGCTCGGTGGCGAACTCGACCGAGAGGTCCGGCAGCTCCTCGACGTCCGGGATCTGCCACGGCTCGGCGCCGTTGGCCAGGTAGCCGTCGGAGAGCAGCATGACCGGCGTGCGGTAGGTCAGCGCGATCCGCGCGGCCTCGATCGCGGCGTCGAAGCAGTCGGCGGGCGAGCGCGGCGCGATCACCGGCACGGGCGCCTCGCCGTTGCGGCCGAACATCGCCTGGAGCAGGTCCGACTGCTCGGTCTTGGTGGGCAGCCCGGTGGAGGGGCCACCGCGCTGCACGTCGACGACGACCAGCGGCAGCTCGGTCATCACCGCCAGGCCCAGGGCCTCGGACTTCAGCGAGATCCCCGGCCCGGACGTCGTCGTGACGCCGAGGGCGCCGCCGAAGGACGCCCCGATCGCCGAGGCGATGCCGGCGATCTCGTCCTCGGCCTGGAAGGTGCGGATGCCGAAGGACTTGTGCCGGGACAGCTCGTGGAGGATGTCCGACGCCGGGGTGATCGGGTAGGCGCCGAGGAACACCGGCAGGCCCGAGCGCTGCCCTGCCGCGACGATGCCCAGGGCCAGCGCCTGGTTGCCGGAGATGTTGCGGTAGCGGCCCGGCGCCATCGGGGCGGGCTTGATCTCGTAGGAGACCGCGAAGGCCTCCGTCGTGTCGCCGTAGTTGTAGCCGGCCCGGAAGGCGGCGATGTTGGCCGCGGCGATCTGGGGCTTCCGGCGGAACTGGCGCTCGAGGAAGCGGACGGTGCCCTCGGTGGGCCGGTGGTACATCCAGCTCAGCAGCCCGAGGGTGAACATGTTCTTCGAGCGCTCGGCCTCCTTCTTGCCGAGGCCGGAGTCGGCGAGCGCCTCGAGGGTGAGGGTGGTCAGCGGCACGCTAACCAGCTGCCAGCCGTCGAGGGAGCCGTCCTCGAGCGGGTTGGTGGCGTAGCCGACCTTGGCCAGGTTCCGCGGGGTGAACTCGTCGGCGTCGACGATGAGCAGCCCGCCGCCGGGCAGGTCGGAGAGGTTGGCCTTGAGCGCGGCCGGGTTCATGGCGACCAGCACGTCCGGGGCGTCGCCCGGCGTCATGATGTCGTGGTCGGCGAAGTGCAGCTGGAAGGAGCTGACACCCGGCAGGGTCCCCGTCGGTGCGCGGATCTCGGCGGGGAAGTTCGGCAGCGTCGACAGGTCGTTGCCGAAGGACGCCGTCTCGCTGGTGAAACGGTTGCCGGTGAGCTGCATGCCGTCGCCGGAGTCACCGGCGAGCCGGATGACGACGCGGTCGAGCTCGACGACGCTCTTGACGAAGGGCGTCGTGCTCCCCGCCGTGCTGGCGACGACGGACGGGTCAGTCGTGGTCATCAGTGGTGCACCTCCACCGGCCGAGGTTACGTGTCCGTCACACCACGCGGATCTGTGATGCGAGCGACAGTCGGAACGGCCGGGGACCCCCCGGCACCTGACAGCCCCAACCCCCGTCGTGGTGGGCCCATTCCGTGACCGCGGTCGCACTCCGAGGGAGGAGCAGGCGGGGAACGGCCTCCCCGGGGACCGCGTTGGTCGGGACGTGCAGCGCTGGAGCAACGGACTCAAGACCGCGGTGCTCCTCGGCCTGATGGGCGGGCTCATCCTGGCCGCCGGTGCCCTGGTCGGCGGCCGGGGTGGACTGCTCGTGGCCCTGGTCGTCGCCCTCGCGGTCAACGGCTACGCCTACTTCAACTCGGACAAGCTCGCCCTGCGGGCCATGCGGGCGTTCCCGGTGACCGAGACCCAGGCGCCGCAGCTCTACGCGATGGTGCGCGACCTGGCCACCGAGGCCCGGCAGCCGATGCCGCGGCTCTACGTCAGCCCCACCGACCAGCCCAACGCCTTCGCGACCGGCCGCAACCCGCGCAACGCGGCCGTCTGCGTCACCCAGGGGATCCTCGAGCTGCTCGACCGCCGGGAGCTGCGCGGCGTGCTCGCCCACGAGCTCTCGCACGTCTACAACCGCGACATCCTGATCAGCTCGGTCGCCGGCGCGATGGCCACGGTGATCACCTACCTGGCGCACATGGCGATGTTCGCCTCGCTGTTCGGCGGGCGGTCGGAGGACGACCGCGGGGGCGGCAACGCCCTCGGCAGCCTGCTGCTGGTGTTCCTCGGCCCGCTGGCCGCGGGCCTGGTGCAGATGGCGGTCAGCCGCAGCCGCGAGTACCAGGCCGACGCATCCGGTGCGCTGCTGTCGCAGGACCCGCTGGCGCTGGCCTCCGCGCTGCGCAAGATCGGCGCCGGTGCGGCCGCCCGGCCGCTGCCCCAGGAGGACCGGCTGGTGACCCAGAGCCACCTGATGATCGCCAACCCGTTCCGCGGCCAGGGCCTGGCCTCGATGTTCGCCACCCACCCGCCGATGCCCGAGCGCATCGCCCGCCTGGAGCGGATGGCCCGGGAGCTCGGGTGAGGACCCGCTCGCCCTCCGCCCCTCGTTCCCCGAGGCGGGCCCAGCGAGGAGGACCCCGTCCTCCCCACCCTCCGCCGGCTTAGGACGGGGCCGTCACCTGTAGTTGTCGAACTGCAGGGCGACGTCGAGGTCCTTGCTGCGCAGCAGCTGCTGGACCGCCTGCAGGTCGTCGCGCTTCTTGCCGCTGACCCGCAGCTGGTCGCCCTGGATCTGGGCCTGGACGCCCTTGGGTCCCTCGTCCCGGATGATCTTGGCGATCTTCTTGGCCGTGTCGGACTCGATGCCCTGCTTGATGCGGGCCCCGATCTTGTACGACTTGCCGGAGGACTGCGGCTCGCCGGCGTCGAGCGACTTCAGCGAGATGTTCCGCTTGACCAGCTTCTCCTTGAACACCTCGAGCGCGGCCGAGACCCGCTCCTCGGTGTCGGCCTGCAGGGTGACGCCCTCCTCGCCGGCCCAGGCGATGGTCGCGTTGGTACCGCGGAAGTCGAAGCGCTGCGAGAGCTCCTTGGCGGCCTGGTTGAGGGCGTTGTCGACCTCCTGGCGGTCGACCTTGCTCACCACGTCGAACGACGAGTCGGCCATGTGTCGGTTGCTCCTTGTCCTCTGTCGTCCACCGGTCGCGGCGCGTCCCTGGAGCCACCACCGAGGCCGGTCTCCGCTGTCTTGTACGATCTCCCGGTACCACCACGGCGGGTTGCCCGAGTGGCCAATGGGAGCGGACTGTAAATCCGTCGGCTTAGCCTACGAAGGTTCGAATCCTTCACCCGCCACCCGGTACGTGCGGCCCCCGACCTCGGCAGAGGTCGGGGGCCGCTGCCGTTGGTGGGGAGGGCGCGTCTCAGGGGGTGGTCGGGGCGCGGGCGCCGGCGACGGCGGTGCGCTCCAGCGGCTGCCCGCCGAGGAAGAGCCAGCCGAACGCGATCTCCACGAAGCGCGTGCACCGCACCGTGACCTCGACCCCGTCGGTCTCGGTGGACCAGGAGTGCAGCGCCGTCCCGCCGTCGGCCAGCTGGTCGGCCACCGCCGCCTGCGTGCTGGCCCGGGTCAGTGGCAGCGTCGTCCCGACGCCGGTGGCGTAGAGGGCCGCCTCGTCGGTGGCATTGGCCGCTGCCAACGCGGCGCCGTCGCAGACCGACTGCACCTGCTGCTGCTCGAGGAACGCGTCGGACGCCGCGATCGCGCCGAACGCCATGAGCGCGGCGACCAGCCAGCACACCAGGACCAGCGGCAGCGTCGAGCCGCGCTCGGCGTCGTCCCCGTCCTGTCGCACGCGGCGCAGCGTAGGTGTCCTCCCGGCCTGTCCACGAGCTGTGGACGGCGCTGTGGAGAGCTGTGGACCCGATCGGGGGAATGCCGGTCGGCCGCGTCCTGGGTTGTGGACCCACCCCGACACGCCGGCGGAGCCGGGTCCCGGCCGACCCTCAGCCCTCCGGCGACGCAGGAGGCACACGTGTACCCCGATCGAGGTACACAGGGTCACATGTCGCAACAGTGTGTGACGGCATGACACCCATTCGTGTCGGGGAGTTCCACGGTGCTTGCCACCAACGGGTGACGGGCAGCAATCTCTCCGGCGCGGTCCGTACCCAACGCTCTGCCCCCGCGCCTGGACGACTGCCCCTGACAGAGCAAGCAGTCCTTCATGCCTGAGGAGGCGTCATGAGCAACGACGTGCAGCGCGGTGGCCGGTGGAACCGGGGTGGCCGGTGGAACCGGGGCGGTCGGTGGAACCGGGGCGGTCGCTGGAACCGCGACGCGCAGAGCTGACCTGCGCGACCCGGAGGGGGTGGCCGCTGGGGCCTCCTCCCTCATCCGGGTCAGGAGCGCTGGATGCCGGCTCTGCCGCTGCTAGCCTCGGCCTGTTTGTCCAGCCCCTACGAACGCAGGTCATCAGTGGCGAGTGCTGAGGTCCGCAAGGCGATTCGGCTGTCGGCGTTGCGGAACCCCTGGTTCGCCGCCGCAGTCGTCGTCGCTGTTGCGTGCGTTGCCGTGGCGACGATCCTGCCGCACCACACCGAGGCTTTCGACTTCCGCCTCTTCGTCGTGGTCTTCGTCGGCATGGTGGCCGCCGAGGTCTTCAGCCTCCAGTTCGAGTTCCGCGGACAGGGCGTCGCCTGGTCCGCGAGCGAGCTCGCCCTCGTGGTGGCGCTGGTCGAGATCGGCGGGACGTGGGCGGCTCTGGCGCGAGGGGCCGCGGTGGGTGCCGTCCTGGTCGCGCAGCGCTACCCGGCTGCCAAGGGCACCTTCAACGTCGGCATGTCCGTCCTCGAGGCATGTGTGGCCGTCGTGGTCCTCGACCTCGTACCCGTGGGCCCGATCTCCTCGCCTGCGACCTGGCTCTCCTATCTGGTGGCCATCTTCGCGGCGAATGCGGTCGGCGCGCTGTGCCTCGCGGCCGCCATCACGCTCACGCAGGGCTATCCCGGACGGGCCATCTGGACCAGCCTGTTCATCCCCGTCGTCCTGGTCAGTCCCATGGCCGTCGTCGTCGGCCTCGCCCTCCTGCTCCTGATCCACGTCACCCCGTGGGCGTGGCTGCTCATCCTGCCGCTCGTGCTCACTCTCGCCCTCCTGTACCGCCGGTTCGGCGCGGTCACGCGGGAGAGCCAGATCCTCGAGCGCGTCTACGAGTTCGCCCGGCGCGTGGAGCAGGTCAGCTCTCACGCGGACGGGACCCGGCAGATCGTCGAAGCCGTCAAGGAGTTGCTCAACGCCGACCGCGTGGCCCTGTGGCTGCCGCCCTACCTGGACGAGGAGCCGCGGCTGCTCGTCGCGGCGGAGGACGGTCGTGCTTGGTACGACGGCCCCGGTGACCCCGACGACCTCTTCCGCCGGCGGGCCACCGAGGGGGCCCACGGCGGTGGCCCGGTCCTGATCTCGCTCGCCCGGGCCACGGAGGCCGAGGCGGCCGCCCTGTCGAGGCGGGGTGCCGAGGACGTCCTCGCCGCGCCGGTGACCACCGCTGCGGGAGAACCGGGCTACCTCGAGGTCTGCGACCGACGGAACGACGTCGTCACCTTCGGCGACGGCGACCGGGGCGCCCTGGACTCCATGCTCACGCACATCAACGCCGCGATCCGGCAGCAGCAGCTCCTGACCCAGATCCGCTACGACGCCGACCACGACCGGCTCACCGGTCTGCCCAACCGGCAGCGGCTCGCGGCCGAGATCGACCAGCTGCTCGCCGAGGACCCGGTCGGCGGGCGGGCGGGCCTCATCCTCGCCTCGCTGGACAACTACGCCGAGGTCACCGACACGCTCGGCCACGCCGCCAGCGACGAGCTGCTGCTGGTCACCGCCGGCCTGCTGCGGGAGCACGCGCCGCCGCAGGCGCTCCTGGCCCGCATGGAGGGCGAGCAGTTCGCCGTCCTGCTGCCCGGGCTGTCGCTGCCCGCGACCGAGCGGGCCGCACGCCGACTGCGTGAGGCGACCTCGACCCGCGCCCGGGTCGCGGGCCTGGACCTCGAGGTGACGCTGACCATCGGCGTCGCCGCCGCGCCGGTGCACGGCACCGACGCCGGCACGCTCATGCAACGGGCCGACGTCGCCCTGCTCGCCGGCGCCGGCAAGAGCGGCGTGGCCAGCTACCACCCGGTGCTCGACCAGCAGAGCCTGCGCCGCCTGCAGCTGGGCACCGAGCTCGAGCAGGCCATGGCCGACGGCGACATCAGCGTCGTCTTCCAGCCGATCATCGACGCCCGCACCTCCGACATCGTCTCGGTGGAGACCCTGGTGCGCTGGGCCCACCCGCGCTACGGGTCGATCGCGCCGGACGAGTTCATCCACCTGGCCGAGCAGATCGGCCGGATCGGCCCGCTGACCGACTACGTGCTCGACCTGGCGCTGGCCCGCTGCCGGAGGTGGCTGGACCAGGACATCGCGCTGTCGGTGGCGGTCAACCTCTCGGCCCGCTGCCTCACCGAGCCCGACCTGGTCGACCGGGTGCGGCGCGCCCTGCGCCGCCACGCCGTCCCCGGTGAGCTGCTGATCCTGGAGCTCACCGAGGGCAGCGTCGTCGACGACTCGGTGCGCAGCGGCACCGTCCTGGCCGACCTGCACGCCCTGGGCCTGCGGCTGTCCATGGACGACTTCGGCACCGGCTACTCCTCGCTGTCCCAGCTGCGCCAGCTGCCCATCGACGAGGTGAAGATCGACAAGTCCTTCGTGCTGGGGATGGCCACCAGCCAGGGCGAGTCGTTCATCGCCCGCTCGATCATCGAGCTGGCGCACAACCTGGGCCTGCGGGTCGTCGCCGAGGGCGTCGAGGACGAGCTGACGCGCAACCTGCTGGCCGAGATGGGCTGCGACAAGCTGCAGGGCTTCCTGGTCAGCAGGCCACTGCCCGACGAGCGGCTGGAGAGCTGGATCCTGGCCCGCACCGGCGTGCGCTCCGCCGTGCCGGGCACGCCGCACCGGCGCCTGTTCGTGCGCTCCTGAGCGCGCCGGGACCCCCCTGCGCCAGACCCCTCCAGGCGTCAGGTAGAGTTCCTGACGGCTCGAAGCCCGCCCCTTTAGCTCAGTCGGCAGAGCGTCTCCATGGTAAGGAGAAGGTCTACGGTTCGATTCCGTAAAGGGGCTCTGGAACAACACAGTGGCCGCTCGGCCCGGTCGCCGAGACCGGGCCGCACGGTCACGTCCGGCGGTGTAGCTCAGCCAGGCAGAGCAAGCGGCTCATAATCGCTGTGTCACCGGTTCAAATCCGGTCACCGCTACTCTCGACGGACCCCGCTCACCCGGGGTCCGTCGGCGTGTTGCAGCACCGTGCGGGCACCCGCTCGCGCGTCCCCGGGCCCGGCCCGGTCCCGACAAGGCGAGGAGCGCCCCGTGGCAGCCACCGACATCCGTCCGAAGATCACCCTGGCCTGCCAGGAGTGCAAGAGCCGGAACTACATCACGCGCAAGAACCGGCGGAACGACCCCGACCGGCTCGAGCTGAAGAAGTTCTGCCCCAAGGACCGCAAGCACACCGTGCACCGCGAGACCCGCTGAACCAGCGCGTCGTCGAGAGGGAGGGCGGGAGCATGGCGCTCGATCCGGCACTGGTCGGGCGCAGCTACCCGCCCTCCGCCGTCTACGAGGTCGGCCGGCAGAAGATCGCCGAGTTCGCCGACGCCATCGGTGCGGCCGACCCGGTGCACCGGGACCCCGAGGCCGCCCGCGCGGCCGGGTACCCCGACGTGATCGCCCCGCCCACCTTCGCCATCGCCCTGACGCTCTCGGCGGCCGGTGTCGTCGTCGAGGACCCCGACGTCGCACTCGACTACAGCCGCGTCGTCCACGGCGAGCAGCGCTTCACCCACCACCGGCCCATCCGCGCCGGTGACCGTCTCGTCGCCACGCCCGTCATCGAGGCCGTGCGCAGCGTCGGCGGCAACGACCTGCTCACCACCCGCGTGGACGTCGCCACGGAGGACGGCGAACCGGTCTGCGCGGCCACCTCGATGCTCGTCGCCCGGGGGACCGCGTGAGCGACTCCGCACCACCGCCGGCTCCGCCGATCGGGAGCGAAGGGAGGGCACGGTGACCGCCACGGTGCGGGCCGCCGACGTCGCCGTCGGCACCGAGCTGCCCGAGCAGACCTACCCCGTCACGCGGGCCGACCTCGTCCGCTACGCCGGCGCCTCCGGTGACTTCAACCCCATCCACTGGAACGAGCGGGTGGCCACCGAGGTCGGCCTGCCCGGCGTGATCGCGCACGGGATGCTCACCATGGCGCTGGCCGCGCGCGCGGTCACCGCCTGGGCCGGCGACCCGGGCGCCCTGGTCGAGTACCACGTGCGGTTCGGTCGGCCGGTCGTCGTCCCCGACGACGGCACCGGTGCCCAGGTGACCGTCCGCGGCAAGGTCGGCGCCCTGGGCGAGGACGGCCGCGCCCGCGTCGACCTGACCGTCACCAGCGGCGGCGAGAAGGTGCTCTCGCTGGCCCGCGCCACCGTCCAGCTGGCGTGACCGCGCGGCGGCACCTGCTCGCGCTCGGTGCCGTCCTGCTGCTCCCCGGCTGCGGAGCCTCCTTCGTCGACACCCTCGCCGCCGAACGGTCGGCCCCGCCGCCCGCCACGACGCCGACCGAGGGCGACTGCGCACAGCGCGCCGAGCCCGACCCCGACCGACCGGTCGTCGAGCTGGACCTCCGGCTGGACGACGACCTGCGCACGGTCACCGGCACCGAGACCGTCGTCTTCACCCCCGACCTGCCCACCGACGAACTGGTCTTCCGGCTGGTCCCCAACGGGCCCGGGCCGGCCGCGGCCGGCAACCGCCTGGTCGTCGACGCCGCGCGCGGGGACGACGTCGCCGGCAGCGGCTACGAGGAGGCCGGGGCCGACGGCCCGGGTGGCCTGTTCGTCGTCCGCCTGGGCGAGGAGCTCCCTGCCGGGGAGGCGACCGAGGTGGCCCTGGACTTCACGCTCACCCTCGGGGAGGGCGACTTCGAACGCGTGGGCGCGGCCGACGGCGTCTCCTGGTGGGCCAGCGGCGCGCCGCTGCTGGCCTGGCAGCCCGGTGTCGGCTGGGCCCGCGACCCGTTCGTCGGCCTCCCGGGCGAGACCGCGACGAGCCCCGTCGCCGAGACGACCGTCCGGGTCTCGGTCCCCGAGGCGCTCACCGTGCTCATGACCGGCGACCAGGCCGCACCCTCCGCGCCGCAGGACGGCCGGCGCACCTGGACCTCGGTCGAGCCGGTCGCCCGGGACGTGAGCGTCACCGTGGGCCAGTTCGACACCGCGAGCGCCACCGGCGGGGGCGGGGTCGAGGTGACGACCGGCGTGCTGCCGGGCGCGGACGTCCCGGCCCGGGAGCTCACCACGTGGACCCTGGCCGCGATCGACCAGCTCGAGGCCCGCTTCGGCCCCTTCCCGTACGGCACGCTCACCGTGCCGCTGCTGCCGATCGAGGGCGGCGGCATCGAGTACCCGAGCTCGATCCTGCTGGCCGGCGCCGACCGGCGCGTGCTGCTGCACGAGGTCGCGCACATGTGGTTCTACGGGATGGTCGGCGACTCCCAGTTCCGCGATCCGTGGCTGGACGAGGCGTTCGCCACCTACGCCGAGTCCGTCGCCTTCCCGGTGTCCGAGGAGGCCGCGGCGGGGGCGCTGGGCACGCCCGGTGAGGTGGGCGCCGCGATGGACCAGTTCGACAGCGCCGCGGAGTACTTCCGCCGGGTGTACGGCAAGGGCGGCGCCGCGCTCGTGACCGCCCGCGAGGCCGCGGGCGCCGAGGCGTTCGACGCCGCCCTGCGCTGCTACGTCGACGCCAACGCGTGGACGATCGCCACCCCGGACGACGTCGCGCGAGCGTTGGCGCACCTGCCCGCGGCGCTCGACGTCCTCGCCGAGGCAGGCGCCCTCGACGAGTAGGAGGGCCCTGTCTGCCCTCAGCCGGCCGAGCCGAGCAGTCGCTGCATCCGGGTCACGCCCTCGACCAGGTCGTCGTCGCCGAGGGCGTAGGACATCCGCAGGTAGCCCGGCGTGCCGAAGGCCTCCCCGGGGACGACGGCGACCTCCGCCTCCTCGAGGACGATCTCGGCCAGCTGCACGCTGTCCTCCGCCATCCGGCCGGCGATCGGCCGGCCCAGCAGGGCCTTGACCGACGGGTAGACGTAGAACGCGCCGCGCGGCTCGGGGCAGGCCACCCCGGGGATCTCGCGCAGCATCGACACGATCGTGCGCCGCCGCCGGTCGAAGGCCTCCCGCATCGCGGCCGCGGCCGACAGGTCACCGGTCAGCGCGGCGACCGCGGCCGCCTGCGACACGTTGGCCACGTTCGAGGTGGCGTGCGACTGCAGGTTCGTGGCGGCCTTGACGACGTCGGCGGGCCCGACGACCCAACCCACCCGCCAGCCGGTCATCGCGTAGGTCTTGGCGACCCCGTTGACGACGACGCAGCGGTCGGCGAGCTCCGGGACGACGACCGGCAACGACGGCGCCGTCGCACCGTCGTAGGTGAGGTGCTCGTAGATCTCGTCGGTGAGCACCCACAGCCCGTTCTCGTACGCCCAGCGGCCGATCTCCTCGACCAGCTCCGGCGGGTACACCGCGCCGGTCGGGTTGGACGGCGAGCAGAACAGCAGGACCTTGGTGCGCGGCGTCCGGGCGGCCTCGAGCTGGGCCACCGACACCAGGTAGCCGCTCTCCTCGTCGGCCACGACCGGCACCGGCACGCCCCCGGCCAGGGCGATCGCCTCGGGGTAGGTGGTCCAGAACGGCGCGGGCAGCAGCACCTCGTCGCCCGGGTCGAGCATCGTGGCGAAGGCCTCGTACACGGCCTGCTTGCCGCCGTTGGTCACCAGCACGTTCGCCGGGGTGACCTGCAGCCCCGAGTCGCGGGCGGTCTTGGCGACGATCGCCTCCTTGAGCGCCGGCAGCCCACCCGCGGGGGTGTAGCGGTGCATCGCCGGCTGGCGGCACGCGGCGACGGCCGCCTCGACGATGTAGTCCGGCGTGGGGAAGTCCGGCTCACCGGCACCGAAGCCGATCACCGGCTTGCCCGCGGCCTTGAGCGCCTTGGCCTTGGCGTCCACCGCCAGCGTCGCCGACTCGGCGATCGCGGCGATGCGGCGGGAGATGCGCCGGGCGGCGGGCGACGGCCCGGGGGACGGGGCAGCGGACTCCGACGGGGAGACGGCGGTCATGGCCCCATCATGTCGGAGGACGGTGTGCGCGGTCGCCTCCGCTCCCGGCTCCGACCCCGCCGGCGCCCTCCTGCCCGACGCGTCGGGAGTCCTCACCCGGCACGTTGGTCGGCGTCCTCCGCGGTCCCGTACACTGGCTGTCCTGGGGCCACTGACCCCGCCACCGGCGTGCCCCGGAACCCCTCGCGGGGGACGGTGCCGCGCGGAGCGGGCCACGCGGTCCCGGGCGGCTCCGTCCCGGGTCCCACCCTGAGCCTGCGAAGGGTGGGGAGGACGGGGTCCTTCAAGGGGTGTAGCTCAATTGGCAGAGCAGCGGTCTCCAAAACCGCAGGCTGCAGGTTCAAGTCCTGTCACCCCTGCCCGTGCCGCCGGCTCCCCGCCGGCGACGTGCACGACCCGTACGACAGCACGACCACCGACCGTCGGCCCGAGGACAACGGCCACCACCAGCGAGGCGAGCGAGGCGCAGTGAGCGACGAGAAGCCGGCACGCGAGGGCGACCCCCGCGCCGCCTCCGACGCCGAGCTGACCGACGAGCAGCTCGACCGCGAGGCGCCGGGCGTGGCCGACGCCGCCGAGCTGGAGGCCGCCGAGGCCGAGGTCGCTGCCGAGGCCCAGAGCGACGAGGACAAGGTCGTGGCCGCGCGGCAGACCGGTGCCCGCCGCGGCGGCCGGATCACCGCCGGGGACGACGAGGACGACGAGCCGGCCCCCCGCTCCCGCCGGGCCGCTCGCGAGCGCACGCCGTCGCGTCCCGCCGGCCGGGCACCCGAGGGCGGTCCGACCCGGTCGCGGGCCGCCGCCGAGCGCGAACGCGCCGCCGAGGCGCGGCAGCGGCGCAGCATCCGCCGGTTCCTCCGCGAGGTCGTCGCCGAGCTGCGCAAGGTCATCTGGCCGGGGCGCCGCGAGCTGATCACCTACACGACCGTCGTCATCGTCTTCGTGGCCTTCATCGTCGCGCTGGTGGCCGGCCTGGACCTCCTCTTCGCCCAGGGCGTGCTCGCCGTCTTCGGCTGAGCCCACCCGCGCCTGCACCACCGACAAGGAAGAGACACCGTGACCGACCCCCGCGAGCCCTTCGAGACCGACAGCGCCGTCCCGGCCACCGACCTCGACGACGCCCGCTTCGACGTGCGCGGCACCACGGACGTCGAGACCGGCGCCGGCGAGACCGGGGCTGCCGAGGGCTCCGTCGACACCGCCGACCAGGACGCCCTCACCGGCGTGGCCGACGTGGCGCCCGACGTGGAGAGCGGTGACCCCGACAGCCTGACCACCGACCCGCTGGCCGCTCCGGCGGGGTCCTCCGACCTCGACGGACTGGGTGACCAGACCGAGGACGACGAGGAGGCCGACCCGGCCGAGGCGATGCGCAAGGTGCTGCGCGGCCAGTTCGGCGACTGGTACGTCATCCACTCGTACGCCGGCTACGAGAACAAGGTGAAGACCAACCTGGAGTCGCGCATCCAGTCGCTGGACATGGAGGACTACATCTTCCAGATCGAGGTGCCCACCGAGGAGGTCACCGAGATCAAGAACGGCAAGCGCACCCAGGTCAACCGGAAGAAGCTGCCCGGCTACCTGCTCGTCCGCATGGACCTCAACGACGAGTCCTGGGGCGCGGTCCGCAATACCCCCGGCGTCACCGGCTTCGTGGGGGCGACGTCGCGCCCCTCGCCGCTGAGCATCGACGAGGTCGTCAGCCTGCTGGCCCCCGCGGCCGGCCCGCAGACGACCAAGGCGGCGGAGACGACGAGCACCGCCACCACGGCCGCCCCGACCACCGTCGTCGACTTCGAGGTGGGCGAGTCGGTCACCGTCATGGACGGCCCGTTCGCCACCCTGCCGGCCACGATCAACGAGATCAACGCCGAGCAGCAGAAGCTGCAGGTGCTGGTCTCCATCTTCGGCCGCGAGACGCCGGTCGAGCTGTCGTTCAACCAGGTCCAGAAGCTGTAGGACCTCGCTGCCCCCACCGTTCGCACGCTCGCGGCGGGCCCCTGCAGCGAGGCCGAACCGCACCGACTCGTCCACGAGGAAACAGAAGGAAGTCATGCCCCCCAGGAAGCGGTTGACCGCGGTCATCAAGCTCCAGATCAACGCCGGTGCGGCCACCCCCGCGCCGCCCGTCGGTCCGGCGCTGGGCCAGCACGGCGTCAACATCATGGAGTTCTGCAAGGCGTACAACGCCGCCACGGAGTCGCAGCGCGGCAACGTGATCCCGGTCGAGATCTCGGTCTACGAGGACCGCTCGTTCACCTTCGTCACCAAGACCCCGCCCGCGGCCCGCATGCTGCTCAAGGCGGCCGGTGTGGAGAAGGGCTCCGGCGAGCCGCACAAGACCAAGGTCGCCACCGTCACGCGTGACCAGGTCCGCGAGATCGCGCAGACCAAGATGCAGGACCTGAACGCCAACTCCCTCGACGAGGCGGAGAAGATCATCGCCGGCACCGCCCGGTCGATGGGCATCACCGTCCAGGGCTGAGGGAAGCCGCCGGGCTCCGGCGGCGTTCCACCAGCGGGTCCCACGGAGGACCCGTTCGAGCACCAGTGGGAGGGCCCCGCCAGGCCCGTGCACCACACGACTCCCGGCCGAGGTGCCGGGGGAGAGGAACCACCATGGCGAAGCACGGCAAGAAGTACCGCGAGGTCGCGGCGAAGGTCGACCGCGAGAACCTCTACACCCCGCTGCAGGCGGCCTCCCTGGCCAAGGAGACGTCGCCGACGGCGTACGACGCCACCGTCGAGGTGGCCATGCGCCTGGGCGTCGACCCGCGCAAGGCCGACCAGATGGTCCGGGGCACGGTGAACCTGCCGCACGGCACCGGCAAGACCGCCCGCGTCATCGTCTTCGCGACCGGCGACAAGGCCGCCGAGGCCGAGGCCGCCGGCGCCGACGTCGTCGGCTCGGACGACCTGATCGAGCGCATCCAGGGCGGCTTCCTGGACTTCGACGCCGCGATCGCCACCCCGGACCAGATGGCCAAGGTCGGCCGGATCGCGCGCATCCTCGGCCCGCGCGGCCTGATGCCGAACCCGAAGACCGGCACGGTGACCCCCGACGTCACCAAGGCGGTCAACGACATCAAGGGCGGAAAGATCAACTTCCGCGTCGACAAGCAGGCCAACCTGCACCTGGTGATCGGCAAGACCTCGTTCGACGAGACCAAGCTGGTGGAGAACTACGCCGCGGCCCTCGACGAGGTGCTGCGCGCCAAGCCGGCCGCCGCCAAGGGCCGGTACGTGAAGAAGGTCACCATCGCCACCACCATGGGCCCGGGCATCCCGGTCGACCCGAACCGCACCCGCAACCTGACGGTGGACGAGCCCACCGCCTGAGGGAGGACCTCGTCCTCCCCACCCCTCGCAGGCTCGGGGTGGGACCCGGGACGAGGCCGCACCCGCACGTCACCAGGGCCCCGTCGCGCACCGCGCGGCGGGGCCCTGGTGCGTTGCCGGCACTCGGGGTGGCTGCCCGGGCCGCGTCCGGCTGAGGACGGCGACAGCGGCGTCGACTCGACCGGATGTATGCTGGACCCCGTTCCCCCCACGACCGCTGGTCGTCGCACGTCCGCGTGCGATCGAAGGTCCCGGACTCCGGGCGGCCCGCGCAGGAGGACGGTTCGATCGGCGCGGCGCCGTGTGCCCGCGTTCTTCGCCCCGTGCGCCTGCGCCGGGGCGTTCCTCGTCTCCGGGCCCGGTTGATCGCCCGCCGTCGTGCACCGGCCGGTGGTCGGCCCGACAGACGAGAGGAGGCCCATGCCCACGCAGGCGAAGGCCGCGGTGATCGACGAGATCACCGAGCGGTTCCAGTCGTCCAGCGCGGCGGTGCTCACGGAGTACCGCGGGCTGACCGTGGCCCAGCTGACCCAGCTGCGCCGTTCCCTCGGTGAGGGCAGCAGCTACGCCGTCGTCAAGAACACCCTGACGAAGCGGGCCGCGGAGCAGGTCGGCCACGCCGACCTGGCGCCGCTGCTCAACGGCCCGACCGCGATCGCCTTCATCGAGGGCGACCCGGTCACCGCGGCCAAGGCCATCCGTGACTTCGCGCGCACCAACCCGCTGCTCGTCGTCAAGGGCGGCGTGGTCGAGGGCCGCACGGTCGGCCCGGCCGAGGTCACCGCCCTCGCCGACGTCGAGCCGCGCGAGGTCCTGCTGGCCAAGCTGGCCGGCGCCATGATGGGCAACCTCAGCAAGGCCGCGGGCCTGTTCCAGGCCCCGCTGTCCCAGGTCGCCCGGCTGGCCGCCGCGCTGCAG
Source organism: Geodermatophilus sp. SYSU D00779 (assembly GCF_054050595.1). Classification (NCBI taxonomy): domain Bacteria; kingdom Bacillati; phylum Actinomycetota; class Actinomycetes; order Geodermatophilales; family Geodermatophilaceae; genus Geodermatophilus; species Geodermatophilus sp. SYSU D00779. The sequence continues at coordinate 58,324 of NZ_JBJGZQ010000027.1, read as the reverse complement.
GAGAAGAAGCCCGCCGAGGGCGCCGACTCCGCCGCCCAGGCCTCGGATGGCGCAGCTGCTGACACCACCACCGACACCGCTGACGCCGCGGACGCTGCGGCCAGCACCGACTGACCCCAAAAGGAGAGATCATGGCCAAGCTGTCCACCGCGGAGCTGCTCGACGCGTTCAAGGAGATGACGCTGCTCGAGCTGTCCGACTTCGTGAAGCAGTTCGAGGAGACCTTCGAGGTCACCGCCGCTGCTCCGGTCGCCGTCGCGGCCGCCCCGGCCGCCGGTGGTGCCGGCGACGGCGGTGCCCCCGCCGCCGAGGAGCAGGACGAGTTCGACGTCATCCTCGAGAGCGCCGGCGACAAGAAGATCCAGGTCATCAAGGAGGTGCGCGGCCTGACCTCGCTCGGCCTCAAGGAGGCCAAGGACCTGGTCGACGGCGCGCCGAAGCCGATCCTGGAGAAGGTCGACAAGGACGCCGCCGAGAAGGCCCGGGCCGCCCTCGAGGGCGCCGGCGCCACCGTCACCGTCAAGTGACCCGGCACCCGGCGCTCGCCGGGTGATGCACCACCCCGCACGACCCGCAGGGGCCGTCCTCCACCCGGAGGGCGGCCCCTGCGTCGTCCGTGCGTCGGACCCGCACCCCGGCACGGCCGCGGCCCGGTGCCGTCCGGCCACTGCGGGCACCGGCGTCGGAGGGGCCGGACGGGTCCTCCTCGGGGTCTTTCCCGGGGTACTCCCGGGCGTGGCGGCCCCACGACCGCCCCGGGACTGGCATCATGAGCGAGCCGTCGACGACGGCCCGACCCGGCCCCGCCGGCCGGCTGCCCCTGCCGGGTGTGGTCCCCCTCGCGCGCGGACCCCCGACGTGGACAGCCTGCTCCAGCAGGGGTAGGGTTCTCTGTTGCGCTGCCCCCTGACTGCTTGCCCGCCGAGACGGGTCGCCTGGGGTGCCCGGGGGAACCCGTCCTCCGGACGCCCATCGACCGTCCGGGCAGGACGAACGCGGACAGCCCCGCCATTACCGACGACGACCCAGGACGAACCAGCACCCACCGCCCGCACGTCGTGAGGTCCTTGGAAGGACGCATCTTGGCAGGCTCTCGCCCCACCAGCATCAACCCCCGCACGACCGACTCCGGGCCCTACGGCCAGCAGTCGCAGGCCCCCCAGACCGGCCCCCGCACCGGTGAGGCCGACCAGCAGAAGATCCCGGGCGCGCCGCTGCGCGTCTCGTTCGCCAAGATTTCCGAGCCGCTCGAGGTGCCGGACCTCCTGGCCCTGCAGACCGCCTCGTTCGACTGGCTGATCGGCAGCCCCGAGTGGCGGGCCACCCTCTCCCCGGAGGAGCAGGCCGACGCCGTCGGCGGCCTGGCCGAGATCCTCGAGGAGATCTCCCCGATCGAGGACTTCAGCGGCTCGATGTCGCTGTCCTTCTCCAACCCGCGCTTCGAGGACGTCAAGGCGTCCCTCGAGGAGTGCAAGGACAAGGACATGACCTACGCGGCGCCGCTGTTCGTCACCGCCGAGTTTATGAACAACACCACCGGCGAGATCAAGAGCCAGACGGTGTTCATGGGCGACTTCCCGATCATGACGAACAAGGGCACCTTCGTCATCAACGGGACCGAGCGCGTCGTCGTCTCGCAGCTGGTCCGCAGCCCGGGCGTCTACTTCGACAAGACCCTGGACAAGACCTCCGACAAGGACGTCTTCAGCGCCAAGGTCATCCCCAGCCGCGGTGCGTGGCTGGAGTTCGACGTCGACAAGCGCGACACCGTCGGCGTCCGCATCGACCGCAAGCGCCGCCAGCCGGTCACCGTGCTGCTCAAGGCGCTGGGCTGGACCGAGGACCGCATCCGCGAGCACTTCCAGTGGTCGCCCACGGTGCTGGCCACCCTCGAGAAGGACCACATCGCCGGGCAGGACGAGGCGCTGCTGGACATCTACCGCAAGCTGCGGCCGGGCGAGCCGCCGACGCGGGAGAGCGCCCAGGCGCTGCTGGAGAACCTGTTCTTCAACGCCAAGCGCTACGACCTGGCCAAGGTCGGCCGCTACAAGGTCAACAAGAAGCTCGGCGTCGACGTCCCCCAGGGCACGCTGACGCTGACCGAGGACGACATCGTCGCCACCATCGAGTACGTGGTGCGCCTGCACGCGGGCGAGCCCGACCACGGCGTCGACGACATCGACCACTTCGGCAACCGGCGGCTGCGCACCGTCGGCGAGCTCATCCAGAACCAGATCCGGGTCGGCCTCTCCCGCATGGAGCGCGTCGTCCGCGAGCGGATGACGACCCAGGACGTCGAGGCGATCACGCCGCAGACCCTGATCAACATCCGGCCGGTCGTCGCCTCCATCAAGGAGTTCTTCGGCACCAGCCAGCTGTCCCAGTTCATGGACCAGACCAACCCCCTCGCGGGCCTGACCCACAAGCGCCGTCTGTCGGCGCTGGGCCCGGGTGGTCTGTCCCGTGAGCGGGCCGGCATGGAGGTCCGCGACGTGCACCCGAGCCACTACGGCCGGATGTGCCCGATCGAGACCCCCGAGGGTCCGAACATCGGCCTGATCGGCTCGCTGTCGGCGTACGGCCGGGTGAACGCCTTCGGCTTCATCGAGACCCCGTACCGCCGGGTCCAGAACGGCGTCGTCACCGACACGATCGACTACCTGACCGCCGACGAGGAGGACCGCTTCGTCGTCGCCCAGGCCAACTCGCCGCTGGACGCCCAGGGCCGGTTCGCCGAGGACCGCGTCCTGGTCCGCACCAAGGGCGGTGAGGTCGACTACCTCGCGCCGGAGAGCGTCGACTACATGGACGTCTCGCCGCGGCAGATGACCTCGGTCGCGACGGCGATGATCCCGTTTCTCGAGCACGACGACGCCAACCGCGCGCTGATGGGCGCGAACATGCAGCGCCAGGCCGTCCCGCTGCTGCGCAGCGAGGCGCCGCTGGTCGGCACCGGCATGGAGCTGCGTGCCGCCGTCGACGCCGGCGACGTGGTCGTGGCGGAGAAGGCCGGTGTGGTCGAGGACTCCACCGCCGACTACATCACCGTCATGGCCGACGACGGCACCCGGCAGACCTACCGGCTGCTGAAGTTCCGCCGTTCGAACCAGGGCACCTCGATCAACCAGACCCCCGTCGTCGACGAGGGCCAGCGGGTCGAGGTCGGCCAGGTCATCGCCGACGGTCCGTGCACCGACCAGGGTGAGATGGCGCTGGGCAAGAACCTGCTCGTCGCCTTCATGCCGTGGGAGGGCCACAACTACGAGGACGCGATCATCCTGTCGCAGCGCCTCGTGCAGGACGACGTCCTGTCCTCGATCCACATCGAGGAGTTCGAGGTCGACGCGCGGGACACCAAGCTCGGTGCCGAGGAGATCACCCGGGACATCCCGAACGTCTCCGAGGAGGTCCTCGCCGACCTCGACGAGCGCGGCATCATCCGCATCGGCGCCGAGGTCGTCCCCGGCGACATCCTCGTCGGCAAGGTCACGCCCAAGGGCGAGACCGAGCTGACCCCCGAGGAGCGGCTGCTGCGGGCGATCTTCGGTGAGAAGGCCCGCGAGGTCCGCGACACCAGCCTCAAGGTCAAGCACGGTGAGTCCGGCAAGGTCATCGGCGTCCGCGTGTTCTCGCGCGAGGACGGCGACGAGCTGCCCGCCGGTGTCAACGAGCTGATCCGGGTCTACGTCGCCCAGATGCGCAAGATCTCCGACGGTGACAAGCTCGCCGGCCGCCACGGCAACAAGGGCGTCATCGCGAAGATCCTGCCGCAGGAGGACATGCCGTTCCTCGAGGACGGCACCCCGGTGGACATCGTGCTGAACCCGCTGGGCGTCCCGGGCCGGATGAACGTCGGCCAGGTCCTGGAGACCCACCTCGGGTGGGTCGCCAAGTCCGGCTGGCAGGTCGAGGGCACCCCGGAGTGGGCGGCCAACCTGCCGGAGGCCGCGCGTGCCGCCTCCCCGGGCACCCGGACGGCGACCCCGGTGTTCGACGGCGCCCGCGAGGAGGAGATCGTCGGCCTGCTCAGCTCGACGATCCCGAACCGCGACGGCAACCGGATGGTGCAGCCCACCGGCAAGGCGCGGCTGTTCGACGGCCGCTCCGGGGAGCCCTTCCCCGAGACGATCTCGGTCGGCTACGTCTACATCCTGAAGCTGCTGCACCTGGTGGACGACAAGATCCACGCCCGGTCGACCGGCCCCTACTCGATGATCACGCAGCAGCCGCTGGGTGGTAAGGCGCAGTTCGGTGGCCAGCGCTTCGGTGAGATGGAGTGCTGGGCGATGCAGGCCTACGGCGCGGCCTACGCGCTGCAGGAGCTGCTCACCATCAAGTCCGACGACATCCTCGGCCGCGTCAAGGTGTACGAGGCGATCGTCAAGGGCGAGAACATCCCCGAGCCGGGCATCCCTGAGTCGTTCAAGGTGTTGCTCAAGGAGCTGCAGTCGCTCTGCCTGAACGTGGAGGTCCTCTCCGGCGACGGCCAGGCGATCGAGCTGCGCGACACCGACGACGAGGTTTTCCGGGCCGCGGAGGAGCTGGGCATCGACCTGTCCCGCCGCGAGCCCTCCAGCGTCGAGGACGTCTGATCGGCCGCCGGCCGGCCCCGAGCCCCGGGGCCGGCCGGCGTCCCCCCGACCATCAGCAAGAAGTGCAGTAACCGAGCCCCGGGAAAGGGGTCCACTCAGTGCTCGACGTCAACTTCTTCGACGAGCTCCGCATCGGCCTGGCCAGCGGCGACGACATCCGTCAGTGGTCGCACGGTGAGGTGAAGAAGCCCGAGACCATCAACTACCGGACGCTGCGTCCGGAGAAGGACGGTCTCTTCTGCGAGAAGATCTTCGGTCCCACCCGGGACTGGGAGTGCTACTGCGGCAAGTACAAGCGCGTCCGCTTCAAGGGCATCATCTGCGAGCGCTGCGGCGTCGAGGTGACCCGCGCCAAGGTGCGGCGTGAGCGGATGGGCCACATCGAGCTGGCCGCGCCGGTCACCCACATCTGGTTCTTCAAGGGCGTCCCCTCGCGCCTGGGCTACCTGCTCGACCTGGCGCCCAAGGACCTCGAGAAGATCATCTACTTCGCCGCCTACCTGATCACCTCGGTCGACGACGAGACGCGCCACCGCGACCTCCCGACCATCGAGGCCGAGATCAGCGCGGAGAAGCACAACCTCGAGAGCCGCCGCGACGCCGACGTGGAGGCCCGCCAGCAGAAGCTGGAGGCCGACCTCGCCGAGCTCGAGGCCGAGGGCGCCAAGTCCGACGTCCGCCGCAAGGTGCGCGAGGGCGGCGAGCGCGAGATGCGCCAGCTGCGCGACCGCGCCCAGCGGGAGATCGACCGCCTCGAGGAGGTGCTCGACACCTTCCGCAAGCTCGAGGTCAAGCAGCTCATCGCCGACGAGGGCCTCTACCGCGAGCTGCGCGACCGCTTCGGTGAGTACTTCGAGGGCGGCATGGGTGCCGCGGCGCTGCAGAAGCTGCTCGCCGACTTCGACCTCGACGCCGAGGCCGCCTCGCTGCGCGAGACCATCCGCAGCGGCAAGGGCCAGCGCAAGCTGCGGGCCCTCAAGCGGCTCAAGGTCGTCGCGGCGTTCCAGCAGACGCGCAACTCGCCCATGGGCATGGTGCTCGACTGCGTGCCGGTCATCCCGCCGGACCTGCGCCCGATGGTGCAGCTCGACGGTGGCCGCTTCGCCACCAGCGACATGAACGACCTGTACCGCCGGGTCATCAACCGGAACAACCGGCTCAAGCGGCTGCTCGACCTCGGCGCGCCCGAGATCATCGTGAACAACGAGAAGCGGATGCTGCAGGAGTCCGTGGACGCGCTGTTCGACAACGGCCGCCGCGGCCGGCCGGTCACCGGCCCGGGCAACCGCCCGCTGAAGTCGCTGTCCGACCTGCTGAAGGGCAAGCAGGGCCGGTTCCGCCAGAACCTGCTCGGCAAGCGCGTCGACTACTCCGGCCGTTCGGTCATCGTCGTCGGCCCGCAGCTGAAGCTGCACCAGTGCGGCCTGCCCAAGCAGATGGCGCTGGAGCTGTTCAAGCCCTTCGTCATGAAGCGGCTGGTCGACCTCAACCACGCGCAGAACATCAAGTCCGCCAAGCGGATGGTGGAGCGCGCGCGGCCGGTCGTGTGGGACGTGCTCGAGGAGGTCATCACCGAGCACCCGGTGCTGCTGAACCGGGCACCGACGCTGCACCGCCTGGGCATCCAGGCCTTCGAGCCGCAGCTGGTCGAGGGCAAGGCCATCCAGATCCACCCGCTGGTCTGCACCGCGTTCAACGCCGACTTCGACGGCGACCAGATGGCGGTGCACCTGCCGCTGTCGGCCGAGGCGCAGGCCGAGGCCCGGATCCTGATGCTGTCGTCCAACAACATCCTGTCGCCGGCCGACGGTCGCCCGATCACCGCTCCGACCCAGGACATGGTGCTGGGCCTGTACCACCTGACCACCCTGGTGCCGAGCCGGCACGAGGCCGACGGCGGCACGCCGGCGGCCTACGGCTCCACCGCCGAGGCGATCATGGCCTTCGACAAGGGTGCGCTGGGTCTGCAGGAGCGGGCGCTGATCCGCCTCGACGAGGTGTTCGGCGTCGACAACGGCAAGGTGAACCCCGCGTGGGAGCAGCCCGAGGACTGGACCCCGGGTGCGCCGGCGCTGGTCGAGACCAGCCTGGGCCGGGTGCTGTTCAACGAGGCCCTGCCCGAGGACTACCGCTTCGTCAACTACCAGGTGCCGAAGAAGGAGCTCGGCGCGATCGTCAACGACCTCGCCGAGCGCTACCCCAAGGTGCAGGTCGCGGCGACGCTGGACGCCCTCAAGTCGGCCGGCTTCCGCTGGGCCACCCGCTCGGGCGTCACGATCGCCATCGACGACGTGGTGACCCCGCCGGCCAAGCAGGAGATCCTCGACCGGCACGAGAACGAGGCCCGGCAGATCGAGCGCCAGTACGAGCGTGGTGTCATCACCGACGCCGAGCGTCGTGGCGAGCTGATCGAGATCTGGACCCGCGCGCGGGCCGAGGTCAGCCAGGCGATGGTGGACAACTTCCCGACCACCAACCCGGTCTGGGTCATGGTCAACTCGGGCGCCCGAGGCAACATGATGCAGATCAGCCAGATCGCCGGTATGCGTGGTCTGGTCGCCAACCCGAAGGGCGAGATCATCCCGCGGCCGATCAAGGCCAACTTCCGGGAGGGTCTGTCCGTGCTGGAGTACTTCATCTCCACGCACGGTGCCCGCAAGGGTCTGGCCGACACCGCGCTGCGGACCGCGGACTCCGGGTACCTCACCCGCCGGCTGGTCGACGTCTCGCAGGACGTCATCATCCGCGAGGAGGACTGCGGCACCGACCGCGGCGTGATCATGCCGATCGCCACCTCGGTCGACGGCGTGCTCACCCGTGACCCGCACGCGGAGACCAGCGTCTACGCCCGCGCTCTGGCCGCCGACGTGACGGCCGAGGACGGCACGCTGATCGCCCAGGCCGGGTCCGACCTCGGCGACGTCCTGATCAGCCAGCTGGTCGAGGCGGGTGTCTCGGAGGTCAAGGTCCGCTGCGTCCTGACCTGCGAGTCGCTGCTTGGCACCTGCGCCACCTGCTACGGCCGGTCGCTCGCGACCGGCAAGCTGGTGGACGTCGGCGAGGCGGTCGGCATCATCGCCGCCCAGTCGATCGGTGAGCCCGGCACCCAGCTGACGATGCGCACCTTCCACACCGGTGGTGTCGCGGGTGAGGACATCACCCACGGTCTGCCGCGTGTGGTGGAGCTCTTCGAGGCCCGCGTCCCCAAGGGCAAGGCCCCGATCGCCGAGCTGGCCGGCACCGTCCGCATCGAGGACGGCGAGCAGTTCCGCAAGCTCACCATCACCCCGGACGACGGCTCCGACGAGGTCGTCTACGACAAGCTGTCGCGTCGCTCGCGGCTGCGGGTCGAGGACGGCGGCCACGTCGAGGTCGGCGAGCAGCTCACCGAGGGTGCGGTCGACCCGCACGAGGTGCTGCGGATCATGGGCCCGCGCGAGGTGCAGCTGCACCTGGTCCGCGAGGTCCAGGAGGTCTACCGCAGCCAGGGCGTGTCGATCCACGACAAGCACATCGAGGTGATCATCCGGCAGATGCTCAAGCGGGTGACCATCATCGACTCGGGCGCGACGGAGTTCCTGCCCGGTGCGCTGGTCGAGCGGACGCTGTTCGAGACCGAGAACCGACGGGTCGTCGCCGAGGGCGGCGAGCCGGCCTCGGCCCGCCCGGTGCTCATGGGCATCACCAAGGCCTCGCTCGCGACCGAGTCGTGGCTGTCGGCCGCCTCCTTCCAGGAGACGACCAAGGTGCTCACCGACGCCGCGATCCAGGGCAAGAGCGACAGCCTGCTCGGCCTGAAGGAGAACGTGATCATCGGGAAGCTGATCCCGGCCGGTACCGGCATCAGCCGCTACCGGAACATCACGGTCGAGCCGACCGAGGAGGCCCGCGCCGCCGTCTACACGATGGCCGGGTACGACGACGGGCAGTACTACAGCCCCGACGTCTTCGGTCAGGGCAGCGGCGAGGCCGTGCGCCTGGAGGAGTACGACTGGCGGGGCTGAGCTCCCGGTAGGCAGTGACGAGAGGGCCCCGCAGGTCGACGAGACCTGCGGGGCCCTCTGCGCTGTCCGGTGCTCTCGGTGATCAGCTCAGCTGATCCTCCCGGCTCCGCGCTCAGCACCGGTCGTGAGCCCGGAGCCGGGGGAGTGAGCCAGGACGGCGGCGCCTCGCCATCGGCGCTCATCCGTCACGTGACGGAACCAGCTGTCCTCAGCGGTCGGCAATCTTGCGCATGGTCTCGACGGTGCGGAGCCGACCCTCGGGGCTGCCGTCGAGGGGCTGCAGCACGAGCGTGGTCACCCCCGCCTCGCGGAAGGCTGCCACCCGCTCGGCGACGTAGGACTCCGGGCCGACGAGGGAGACCGCTCGCACCAGCTCCTCGGGGACGGCGGCGGCCGCCTCGTCCTTCCTGCCGTCGAGGTAGAGGTCCTGGATGGTGCGGGCCTCGTCCTCGTAGCCGTAGCGCCGGGCGAGGTCGTTGTAGAAGTTCTTGCCGCGGGCGCCCATGCCGCCGATGTAGAGGGCCAGCTGGGGGCGCACCTGCTCCAGCATCGGGTCGACGTCGTCCCCGATGGCGACCGGGACGCCCACGACGACCTGCAGGTCGCCCAGCGCCGGGTCCCGCTTGGCCCTCCCGGCGGCCAGTGAGTCCCCCCAGACGGCGCCCGCCCTCTCCGGCATGAAGAAGATCGGCTCCCACGCCTCGGCGATCTCGGCGGCCAGCTCGACGTTCTTGGGGCCGAGGGCCGCCAGCATGACCGGGATCCGGTCGCGCACCGGGGTGTTGATGAGCTTGAGCGGCTTGCCCAGCCCGGTGCCCTGCTCGGCCGGCAGCGGGATCGTGTACTTGGGGCCCTCGTGGACCAGCCGCTCCCGCCGCCACACCTGCCGGCAGATCTCCACGACCTCACGGGTGCGCTGCAGGGGGGCGTCGTAGGGGACGCCGTGCCAGCCCTCGATCACCTGGGGCCCGGAGGCGCCCAGCCCGAGGGTGAAGCGGCCGCCGGACACGAAGTCCAGCCCCGCGGCCGTCATGGCGGTCAGGGCGGGGGTGCGGCTGTAGATCGGGAAGATCCCGCTCATCAGCTCGACGCGCTCGGTCACCGCGGCCAGGTAGCCCAGCTGGCTGACGGCGTCGAAGGTGTAGACCTCCGCGACGGTCGCGAGGTCGAGCCCCGCCGACTCGAGCTCGCGGATCTCCGCGGCGGTCTCGCGGAACCCCCCGCTGTAGCTGGCCTGGATGCCGATGCGCACGTCCACTCCCGTCGTCCCGCGGCGCCCTCGTCGGCGCCTCGGTGCACGCTATCGGCCCTCTCCGGGGCACCGCCCCGAGCTCGTGAGGGATGGGGAGGAGGGGGCCTCTCAGAGCGGCCGGACGACCCCGACGACCTCGGTCACCACACGGACGCCGTCGACGTCCCCGGGCACGCGCTCGGCGGCGTGCGCGTCGGCCAGGTCCACCTTCACGACGTAGCCGCTGTCCCGCCGGGCCAGCCCGACACCGACGACGCCCGGGTCGGCCGCCAGGCGGTGGCTGAGGGCGCTCTTGGCGGCTCGAGCGGACGCGCGGTCGGTCATGCACCCATGGTGCCCTGTCGAGTGGTCGGAGAACAGTAAGAGGACCCTTGCCAGAAGGACCCTTGCCCCCGCCGCTCGCAGGCTCGCGGCGGCGCCCTGCAGGGTCGTCAGGTCAGGAGGGGACCCACTGGAGGTCCAGGACCGACAGCACGGTGGCCAGGGGGTTGGCGAAGGTGACCCCGCCACCGGTGCGCCCGCCCGTCTCGCTGCCCGCGAAGAGCAGGCCGAGAGGCGCGCGGTCGGCGCTGCGCCAGATCACCGCGCCGCTGTCGCTGCCGGCGCTGAAGGCCCCCGCGACGCCGTCGACCTCGATCTGGTCGTCGAAGGTGTAGAGACCCCGGTCGTACTGCACGGCCACGCCGTCGACCTCCACGGCGCTGACCCTCCCCAGCGTGTACCCGGTGGTGCGTCCGACCTTCTCCACCTGCTCGTCGGGCTCGACGTCGTCCACCTCGACGGGGTCGGCCCCCAGCGGTCCGCCGGGGAGCCTGCCCGGCTCCAGCGGCACCTCGGCGTCGACGACGGCCACCGCCGCGTCCACCCGGTTGGCCCGGTCGGCGGTGAACCGCTCGAACGCCGTCAGGGTGGCCACCCGGTCGGTCGTCGGGTCCCCGCCGTCGGCCGGGCCGGGCTGCAGGACCGGGTCGCCCACCGCGGCGGCGTCGCCGGCGGCCAGCACGTGGTTGTTGGACAGGATCGCCAGCCGCCCGCCCACCCGGACGAAGCCCCCGAGCGTCCCGGCCGTGACCGTCGGGTGGGCCACCGACAGGCCGGGGACGAGCGGCCGGGTGTGCCGCTGGAGCTCCTCCGGCGTCGGGGCGGTCAGCGCCCGGACCGTGCCGATGACGCGGACGTCGACCTCGGCGAGCACCGCGTCGTCCAGCCCGGACAGGAGGACGTCGGCGTCCTCCTTCGCCGCCAGCCGGATGGCCAGGTGCGCCTGGTCCGGGCCGACGGGCGCCAGCCCCAGGGCCGGGCACGCCCACGGCTGTCCGCCGGCGTCCCTGGCCGTCACCGTCCCGCCGGAGCGGGCCAGCCGGGCCGACAGGTGGGCCTTCAGCTCGCGGGCGAGGTCGACGTGCACGGGGATCCTCCGGTTGCGCTGGGTGGGCGTCCTGGCACCGACCGTAGGGCCGGGGTACGACAGTCCTGGACGGCCGGGGTGTCGGTCCGGCGACGAGCCCCGCGAACGGCCGGAACCGCTACAGTCGCGCCACCCCGGCCCGCACCGGGTCCGCCCACCGGGCCCGGGAACACCGGGTCACCGGACGGCGTTGACCCCCGCGTACCCCGGTGGAGAGGGCTCGACCCCGCCCGCCGAGCCGTGACGGACCCGGCTTTGACCGGTCTCCGGCACGCGGGTATCGTGGTCAGCCGTGCCCAGGGTGCCCTGGGCCTGCTCCCGTTCGCGGTGCGCCTGCCGACAGGTGGTGGCGCCGAGTCGCGGGGGGCGACCGATCCGGTTCCAACCGCCGGCCGGTCCTGGGAACGGCGACACGCCCGACCGCGGGGACCGGTGGTGCACCACGGCCGGAGACGGGTACGACCCCGGCAGGACCGGCACCCGGCACAGCGAAGCACCGTCCACAGCACGACCCAGCGCAGGTAGGAGATCCAGGCCACCCATGCCCACGATCAACCAGCTGGTCCGCAAGGGCCGCGAGGACAAGGTCGAGAAGACCAAGACCCCGGCGCTGAAGGGCTCCCCTCAGCGTCGTGGGGTGTGCACCCGCGTGTACACGACGACGCCGAAGAAGCCGAACTCGGCGCTGCGCAAGGTCGCTCGCGTCCGCCTCACCAGTGGCATCGAGGTGACCGCCTACATCCCGGGCGTCGGCCACAACCTGCAGGAGCACTCGATGGTGCTCGTGCGCGGCGGTCGCGTGAAGGACCTCCCCGGCGTGCGCTACAAGATCATCCGCGGCTCGCTCGACACCCAGGGTGTCCGCAACCGCAAGCAGGCTCGCAGCCGGTACGGCGCGAAGAAGGAGAAGAGCTGACATGCCGCGCAAGGGCCCCGCACCGCGCCGCCCGCTGGTCGCCGACCCGGTGTACCAGTCGCCGCTGGTGACCCAGCTGGTCAACAAGGTGCTCGTCGACGGTAAGCGCTCGGTCGCCGAGGCGATCGTCTACGGCGCCCTCGAGGGCTGCCGCGCCAAGACCGACACCGACCCGGTGGTCACGCTCAAGCGCGCGCTGGACAACGTCAAGCCGGCCCTCGAGGTCCGCAGCCGCCGCGTCGGTGGTGCGACCTACCAGGTCCCGGTCGAGGTCCGCGCCTCGCGCAGCACCACCCTCGGCCTGCGCTGGCTGATCCAGTACAGCCGGGCCCGTCGCGAGAAGACGATGACCGAGCGCCTGATGAACGAGCTGCTCGACGCGAGCAACGGTCTGGGAGCCGCGGTCAAGCGTCGCGAGGACACCCACAAGATGGCCGAGTCCAACAAGGCCTTCGCGCACTACCGCTGGTAAGTGCCACACCGGCTGGCTCCGCCAGCCCCCGCGGCCGGCGGGTGTCCCGGGCCACCACCCGGACACCCGCACGCGGACCCGAACCAAAGAGGAGAGACGGATGGCCACCAACGCGGCCCAGCTCGCCAAGACCCGCAACATCGGGATCATGGCGCACATCGACGCCGGCAAGACCACGACGACCGAGCGCATCCTCTTCTACACCGGTATCAACTACAAGATCGGTGAGGTCCACGACGGCGCGGCCACGATGGACTGGATGGAGCAGGAGCAGGAGCGCGGCATCACCATCACGTCCGCCGCGACGAAGTGCTCCTGGAACGGCTACGACATCAACATCATCGACACCCCCGGGCACGTCGACTTCACCGTCGAGGTGGAGCGGTCGCTGCGGGTGCTCGACGGTGCCGTCGCGGTCTACGACGGTGTCGCCGGTGTGGAGCCGCAGACCGAGCAGGTGTGGCGGCAGGCCGAGAAGTACGGCGTCCCGCGCATGTGCTTCGTCAACAAGCTCGACCGCACGGGCGCGAACTTCTTCCGCTGCGTCGACATGATGGTCGAGCGGCTGGGCGCCAACCCGCTGGTGCTGCAGCTGCCGATCGGTGCCGAGGCCGACTTCATCGGCGTCGTGGACCTGGTGCAGATGCGTGCGCTGACCTGGCGCGGCGAGACCGCCATGGGTGAGGACTACTCGGTCGAGGAGATCCCGGCCGACCTCGCCGACCAGGCCGCCGAGTACCGCGAGAAGCTGCTCGAGACCATCGCCGAGACCGACGACGAGCTGATGGAGGCCTACCTCGGCGGCGAGGAGATCTCCGTCGAGCGCCTGAAGGCCGCGATCCGCAAGGCGACCATCGCCGCGCAGGTCAACCCGGTCCTCACCGGCACCGCCTTCAAGAACAAGGGCGTCCAGCCGCTGCTCGACGCGGTCGTCGACTACCTGCCCAGCCCGCTGGACATCGAGGCGATCGTCGGCACCGCGCTGGACGGCGAGACCGAGGTCATCCGGCACGCCGACGAGAGCGAGCCGTTCTCGGCGCTGGCCTTCAAGATCCAGACCGACCAGCACCTCGGCAAGCTGACCTACGTCCGCGTGTACTCCGGCAAGCTCTCCTCCGGGTCCCCGGTGCTCAACAGCACCAAGGACCGCAAGGAGCGGATCGGCAAGATCTACCAGATGCACGCCAACAAGCGCGAGGAGCGCGAGGGCGTGGGCGCCGGCCAGATCGTCGCGGTCGTCGGCCTGAAGCAGACGACCACGGGTGACACCCTCTGCGACCCGCAGAACCCGGTCATCCTGGAGTCGATGACCTTCCCCGCGCCGGTCATCTCGGTCGCCATCGAGCCGAAGACCAAGAGCGACCAGGAGAAGCTGGGCACGGCCATCCAGAAGCTGGCCGAGGAGGACCCGACCTTCCAGGTCCGCCTCGACGAGGAGACCGGCCAGACGGTCATCTCCGGCATGGGCGAGCTCCACCTGGAGATCCTCGTCGACCGCATGCGGCGCGAGTTCAAGGTCGAGGCGAACGTCGGCAAGCCGCAGGTCGCCTACCGCGAGACGATCCGCAAGGCCGTCGAGAAGTACGACTACACCCACAAGAAGCAGACCGGTGGGTCGGGTCAGTTCGCGAAGGTCCAGGTCACCCTGGAGCCGCTCGAGATCAGCGGCGACTCGGCGACCTACGAGTTCGAGAACGCCGTCACCGGTGGTCGCGTCCCGCGGGAGTACATCCCCTCGGTCGACCAGGGCATCCAGGACGCCATGCAGTACGGCATCCTCGCCGGCTACCCCGTCGTGGGCGTCAAGGCCACCCTGGTGGACGGCCAGTACCACGAGGTCGACTCCTCGGAGATGGCCTTCAAGATCGCCGGCTCGATGGTCTTCAAGGAGGCCGCCCGCAAGGCCAGCCCGGCCCTGCTCGAGCCGATGATGGCCGTCGAGGTCGTCACGCCCGAGGACTACATGGGTGACGTCATCGGCGACCTGAACTCCCGGCGCGGGATGATCCAGGCGATGGAGGAGCGCTCCGGCGCCCGCGTCGTCCGGGCCCTGGTCCCGCTCTCGGAGATGTTCGGCTACGTGGGCGACCTGCGCAGCCGCACCCAGGGGCGGGCGAGCTACACCATGGTGTTCGACTCGTACGCCGAGGTCCCGGCCAACGTCGCCAAGGAAATCATCGCCAAGGCGACCGGCGAGTGACCCGCCGGGCGGGGTACGTCCCCGCCCGGCCCCCAGCAAGCCCACCCCAGAGTTCGCGCACGACTGCGACACCACGAGGAGAGGAACCCAGTGGCCAAGGCCAAGTTCGAGCGGACCAAGCCGCACGTCAACATCGGCACCATCGGGCACATCGACCACGGCAAGACCACGCTGACCGCGGCGATCACCAAGGTGCTGCACGACAAGTACCCGGACCTCAACGAGGCGTCGGCCTTCGACCAGATCGACAAGGCGCCCGAGGAGAAGGCCCGCGGCATCACGATCTCGATCGCCCACGTCGAGTACCAGACGGAGAACCGTCACTACGCGCACGTCGACTGCCCCGGGCACGCCGACTACATCAAGAACATGATCACCGGTGCGGCGCAGATGGACGGCGCCATCCTGGTGGTGGCCGCCACCGACGGCCCGATGCCGCAGACCAAGGAGCACGTCCTCCTGGCCCGCCAGGTCGGCGTCCCCTACATCGTCGTGGCGCTCAACAAGGCCGACATGGTCGACGACGAGGAGATCCTCGAGCTCGTCGAGCTGGAGGTCCGTGAGCTGCTGTCCGAGTACGAGTTCCCGGGCGACGACGTCCCCGTGGTGCGCGTCTCGGCGCTCAAGGCGCTCGAGGGCGACGCCGAGTGGGGCGACAAGCTCATGGAGCTGATGAACGCCGTCGACACCGCCATCCCCGAGCCGCAGCGTGAGGTCGACAAGCCCTTCCTCATGCCGGTCGAGGACGTCTTCACCATCACCGGTCGCGGCACCGTCGTCACCGGTCGCGTGGAGCGCGGCATCGTCAAGGTGAACGAGGAGGTCGAGATCGTCGGCATCCGTCCCTCGTCGACCAAGACCACCGTCACCGGCGTCGAGATGTTCCGCAAGCTGCTCGACCAGGGCCAGGCCGGCGACAACGTGGGTCTGCTGCTCCGCGGCATCAAGCGCGAGGACGTCGAGCGCGGTCAGGTCGTCGTGAAGCCGGGTTCGATCACCCCGCACACCAACTTCGAGGGTTCGGTCTACATCCTCTCGAAGGACGAGGGTGGTCGTCACACGCCCTTCTTCAACAACTACCGTCCGCAGTTCTACTTCCGGACCACGGACGTCACGGGCGTCGTGACCCTGCCGGCCGGCACCGAGATGGTCATGCCGGGCGACAACACCGAGATGACGGTCGAGCTCATCCAGCCGATCGCCATGGAGGAGGGCCTGCGGTTCGCCATCCGTGAGGGTGGCCGCACCGTCGGCGCCGGTCGCGTCACCAAGATCATCAAGTAACACCCCCGACGGGCGGCGGCACACCCCTGTGCCGCCGCCCGTCCTCGGGTGGCCGCGCCATGTGGGCACGGCCACCCATCCCGCTGGGGCCAGACCGGATGAGGTCCGGACCACCCGGCGTTCCCCAGCTACGAACAGACACCGATCGGCAGGAGCAGAAGACAGCGATGGCGGGACAGAAGATCCGCATCCGGCTGAAGGCCTACGACCACGAGGCGATCGACGCCTCGGCGCGGCGCATCGTCGACACGGTGACCAAGACCGGTGCGCGCGTCGTCGGCCCGGTGCCGCTGCCGACGGAGAAGAACGTGTACTGCGTCATCCGCTCGCCGCACAAGTACAAGGACTCGCGCGAGCACTTCGAGATGCGCACGCACAAGCGCCTCATCGACATCCTCGACCCGACGCCGAAGACGGTCGACGCGCTCATGCGCATCGACCTGCCGGCCTCGGTCGACGTCAACATCCAGTAAGGGCAGTCAGCAGACATGGCGAGCACATTCCGTGGTCTCCTCGGCGAGAAGCTGGGCATGACCCAGGTCTTCGACGAGAACAACCGCATCGTGCCGGTGACCGTCGTCAAGGCGGGCCCGTGTGTGGTGACCCAGGTGCGCACCCCCGAGGTCGACGGCTACAGCGCCGTCCAGCTCGGCTTCGGTGAGATCGACCCGCGCAAGGTGAACAAGCCCGAGGGCGGGCACTTCGCCAAGGCGGGCGTGACGCCGCGGCGCCACCTGGTGGAGCTGCGCACGAAGGACGCGTCGGACTACACGGTCGGCCAGGAGCTGACCGCCGAGGTCTTCGACGGCGTGGCCAAGGTCGACGTCATCGGCACCAGCAAGGGCAAGGGCACGGCCGGTGTCATGAAGCGGCACGGCTTCCGCGGTCTGGGTGCCGCGCACGGTACCCAGCGCAAGCACCGGTCGCCCGGTTCCATCGGCGGGGCCTCGACGCCCGGCCGCGTGTTCAAGGGCCTGCGCATGGCCGGCCGCATGGGCGCGGTGAAGACGACGACCCTGTCGCTCAACGTGCACAAGGTGGACGTCGAGCGCGGGCTGCTGCTGATCAAGGGCGCGATCCCCGGCCCGAAGGGCGGCCTCGTGCTCGTCCGCTCGGCCGTCAAGGGCGGGCCCGTGGGGAGTGAGAACCAGTGACCACGTCCATCACCGGTGGGGCCACCGGCACCCGGACCGACCGGCAGGTCGACGTCCGGACCCCGGCGGGGGAGACCTCCGGCAGCGTCACGCTGCCCGGTGAGCTCTTCGACGCGTCGGCCAACGTCTCGCTGATGCACCAGGTCGTGGTGGCCCAGCTGGCCGCCGCGCGCCAGGGCACGCACGCGACGAAGACCCGTGGCCAGGTCAGCGGCGGTGGTATCAAGCCCTACCGCCAGAAGGGCACCGGCCGCGCGCGGCAGGGCTCGATCCGGGCACCGCAGTTCACCGGCGGTGGCACCGTCCACGGCCCCCAGCCGCGCGACTACTCGCAGAAGACCCCCAAGAAGATGAAGGCCGCCGCCCTGCGCGGTGCCCTCTCCGACCGGGCCCGCGAGAACCGCGTGCACGTGGTCAGCACCTTCGTCGACGGCGACGCCCCCAGGACCAAGGCCGCCCTGGCGACCCTGCAGTCGGTCACCCAGGCCAAGCGGGTGCTCGTGGTCCTCGACCGCGACGACACGCTGAACTGGGTGAGCCTGCGCAACCTGCCGCAGGTGCACCTGCTCGAGGCCGGCCAGCTCAACACCTACGACGTGCTGGTCGCCGACGAGGTGGTCTTCACCGAGGCCGCGCTCGCCGAGTTCGTCTCGGGGCCGGCCAGGGGTCGCGAGGTCGCCAAGCCCGACCTGACGACGCCGGACGTGCCAGGTGCCATCCCGTCGATCCAGCCGGCCGAGGGCACCACCGACCTCGACCTGGGCGAGAGCCCCGCCGAGCCGGCCCCGGAGACGACGTCCGCCGCGAGGACGGCCGCGCCGACGGCCGCCACGCCGCAGGAGGCCGCTCCGGCCACCGCCGCCGAGGCCGCCGCGGCTCCGGTCGCGCAGGCCGAGGCCGCCAACGCCGGTGCCGACGCCACGCCGCCCACCGAGGACGGCACCACCGACGCGACCCCCGAGGAGAAGGCATGAGCGTCCGCGACCCCCGGGACGTCCTGCTGTCCCCGGTCATCTCGGAGAAGAGCTACGGGCTGCTCGACGAGAACCAGTACACGTTCGTCGTCCTGCCCGAGGCCAACAAGACGCAGATCAAGATCGCGGTCGAGCAGGTCTTCAACGTGAAGGTCCTCGGCGTGAACACGGTCAACCGCCAGGGCAAGCGCAAGCGCAGCCGGGGCAACAAGCTCGGCAAGCGCAAGGACACCAAGCGCGCCATCGTCTCGCTGGCGCCCGGCGACCGCATCGAGATCTTCGGTGGTCCCGGCGCCTGAGCGCCGCGACCGATCGGACCAGAGACAGAGGAACTGAGTCAGCAATGGCTATCCGCAAGTACAAGCCGACGACGCCGGGCCGCCGTGGCTCCAGCGTCGCCGACTTCGCCGAGGTCACCCGCGACCATCCCGAGAAGTCGCTGGTCCGGCCGCTGCACGGTCGCGGCGGGCGCAACGTCCACGGGAAGGTCACCGCGCGGCACCAGGGCGGCGGGCACAAGCGCGCCTACCGGGTCATCGACTTCCGCCGGGCCGACAAGGACGGCGTGCCGGCCAAGGTCGCGCACATCGAGTACGACCCGAACCGCACCTCGCGCATCGCGCTGCTGCACTTCGCCGACGGCGAGAAGCGCTACATCATCGCGCCGGCCCGGCTGAAGCAGGGCGACACGGTGGAGTGCGGCCCCTCGGCCGACATCAAGCCGGGCAACAACCTGCCGCTGCGCAACATCCCCGTCGGCACGGTGGTCCACGCCATCGAGCTGCGGCCCGGTGGCGGCGCCAAGATCGCCCGTTCGGCCGGCACCAGCGTCCAGCTGGTCGCCCGTGAGGGCCGCCTGGCGCAGCTGCGCATGCCGTCGGGCGAGATCCGCAACGTCGACGTCCGCTGCCGCGCGACCGTCGGCGAGGTGGGCAACGCCGAGCAGTCGAACATCAACTGGGGCAAGGCCGGCCGCATGCGGTGGAAGGGCAAGCGCCCGACCGTCCGCGGTGTCGCCATGAACCCGGTGGACCACCCGCACGGCGGTGGTGAGGGCAAGACCTCCGGTGGTCGCCACCCGGTGAACCCGAAGGGCAAGCCGGAGGGCCGCACGCGCAAGCGCAAGGCCAGTGATGCCCTGATCGTGCGCCGCCGGCGCACCAACAAGAAGCGCTGAGCGGGTAGAGGAGTCCGACAGACATGCCACGCAGCCTCAAGAAGGGCCCGTTCGTCGACGACCACCTGCTCAAGAAGGTGGACGCGCAGAACGACAAGGGCACCAAGAACGTCATCCGGACCTGGTCGCGCCGTTCGACGATCATCCCGGACATGCTCGGCCACACGATCGCCGTCCACGACGGCCGCAAGCACGTGCCGGTCTTCGTGACCGAGGCGATGGTCGGGCACAAGCTCGGCGAGTTCGCCCCCACCCGCACCTTCCGTGGGCACGTGAAGGACGACCGCCGGTCCCGGCGCGGCTGACCAGGTAGAGAGAGATTCCCATGACATCCCAGCTGGGACAGGAGACGCCGGTCGCCCGGGCCACCGCCCGGTTCGTCCGCGTCACCCCCATGAAGGCACGCCGGGTGGTGGACCTCATCCGCTACCTGCCGACCGACGAGGCCCTGGCACTGCTGCGCTACGCGCCGCAGGCCGCCAGCGAGCCGGTCCTCAAGGTGGTCGCCAGCGCGGTCGCCAACGCCGAGCACAACCTGCGGCTCGACCCCGCGGCGCTGGTCGTCAGCGCGGCGTACGTCGACGAGGGCCCGACCCTGAAGCGGATCCGTCCGCGCGCCCAGGGCCGCGCCTACCGCATCAACAAGCGGACCTGCCACATCACCGTCGAGGTCGCGGAGGTCTCCTCCAGCACCGAGCTCGCCGGCAAGTCGCGCACGGCCCGCCGCCGCACCGGCCAGTCCGGCCCGGCTGCGCAGCAGAAGAGCAACACGAGAGGAGGGACCCGCTAGTGGGTCAGAAGGTCAACCCGCACGGGTTCCGTCTGGGCATCACCACCGACTACAAGTCCCGGTGGTACGCCGACAAGCTGTACAAGGACTACGTCAAGGAAGACGTCGCGATCCGCAAGCTCATGTCCAAGGGCATGGAGCGGGCCGGCATCTCCAAGGTCGAGATCGAGCGCACCCGCGACCGGGTCCGGGTCGACATCCACACCGCCCGGCCGGGCATCGTCATCGGCCGCCGCGGCGCGGAGGCCGACCGCATCCGCGGCGAGCTGGAGAAGCTCACCGGCAAGCAGGTGCAGCTGAACATCCTCGAGGTGAAGAACCCCGAGGCCGACGCGCAGCTGGTCGCCCAGGGCGTCGCCGAGCAGCTCTCCAGCCGGGTCAGCTTCCGCCGCGCCATGCGCAAGGCCATGCAGTCGGCCCAGCGCAGCCCGCAGGTCAAGGGCATCCGGGTGCAGTGCTCCGGTCGCCTGGGTGGCACCGAGATGAGCCGGTCGGAGTTCTACCGCGAGGGTCGCGTGCCGCTGCACACCCTCCGGGCGAACATCGACTACGGCATCTACGAGGCCCGGACCACCTTCGGCCGCATCGGCGTGAAGGTCTGGATCTACAAGGGCGACGTCAGCGGCTCCCGTGCCGAGCGGGAGGCCCTCGAGGCCCTCGCCGCCCGGCAGCAGCGCCGTGAGCGCTCGCAGCGGCCGCGTCGCTCGGGTTCCTCGGGCACCACCGCCGGCGGGACCGAGGCCGGCCGCGCCGCCGCCGAGACCTCGACCGGCCCGGCCGTCGACACCACCGACAGCGCGGTGGCCGCGACCTCCGGCGAGGTCGCTGCCCAGCAGTCCGTCGCCGACGCCGCCGGCCCCGAGGCCACCGCTGCGGCCGAGACCACGGCCGCGCAGAACCCCACGGAGGGCTGACACGTGCTGATCCCACGGCGCGTCAAGCACCGCAAGCAGCACCACCCGAGCCGCTCGGGTCGTGCCAAGGGCGGTACCCAGATCAACTTCGGCGAGTACGCCATCCAGGCGCTCGAGCCGGCGTACGTGACCAACCGGCAGATCGAGTCCGCTCGTATCGCCATGACCCGCCACATCCGCCGTGGCGGGAAGGTCTGGATCTCCATCTACCCGGACCGCCCGCTCACCAAGAAGCCGGCCGAGACCCGCATGGGTTCCGGTAAGGGCTCGCCGGAGTGGTGGGTCGCCAACGTCAAGCCGGGCCGGATCATGTTCGAGCTGTCGGGCGTGGCCGAGCCGGTGGCCCGCGAGGCGATGCGCCGCGCGATCCACAAGCTGCCGATGAAGTGCCGCTTCATCACTCGTGAAGGAGAGGTGTGATGGCCGCCGGTCTGACCGCTCCCGAGCTGCGTGAGCTCTCCGCCGAGGAGCTCGCCACGCGGCTGCGCGAGTCGAAGGAAGAACTGTTCAACCTGCGGTTCCAGGTGGCCACCGGTCAGCTGGACAACAACCGGCGGCTGCAGACCGTCCGCCGCGACATCGCCCGGATCTACACGATCATGCGCGAGCGCGAGCTGGGCCTCTCGGTCGCCCCGAGCGAGGGTGTGGCATGAGCGAGCCCCAGTCGGCGGCTACGTCGAACACTGCTGCCGCGTCGGGCCCCGGCCTGGCCGGCCGTGGCTACCGCAAGGTCCGCGAGGGCCTCGTGGTCAGCGACAAGATGGACAAGACCATCGTCGTCGAGGTCGAGGACCGCGTGAAGCACGGCCTCTACGGCAAGGTCATCCGTCGCACCAGCAAGCTGAAGGCCCACGACGAGCAGCAGGTCGCCGGCATCGGTGACCGCGTGCAGATCATGGAGACCCGGCCGACGTCGGCCACCAAGCGGTGGCGGCTGGTCGAGGTCCTCGAGAAGGCCAAGTAGGCCGGCCGGGGGCCCACGCGGTCCCCACCGGAGGCGCCCTCCGGGGCGGGTCCAGGAGCGAGTACCCTGGACGACTGGCGCGCCCTACGGGTGCGCGCCCATCCCGGTACCCGTGCTCGGACGCACCGGCGGCTGACGCTGCCGGTGCGTCCGCACGTGGGTACCGGACAGCCGGTTCACCGTTCCGGCCCGGCTGTCACAACTGAGATCAGGGAGTAGGACGTGATCCAGCAGGAGTCGCGACTGCGGGTCGCCGACAACACCGGTGCGAAGGAGATCCTCTGCATCCGGGTGCTCGGCGGGTCGGGGCGACGCTACGCGGGCATCGGCGACGTCATCGTCGCCACCGTCAAGGACGCGCTGCCCGGTGCGGGGGTCAAGCGGGGCGACGTCGTCAAGGCCGTCGTCGTCCGCACGGTGAAGGAGCGTCGTCGTCCGGACGGCTCCTACATCCGCTTCGACGAGAACGCCGCCGTCATCATCCGCGACAGCGGCGACCCGCGCGGTACGCGCATCTTCGGCCCGGTGGGCCGTGAGCTGCGCGACAAGCGCTTCATGCGGATCATCTCGCTCGCTCCGGAGGTGCTGTGACCATGGCTGCGAAGAAGGACACGACGGCCAAGGCGCCGTCGATGAAGGTCAAGAAGGGCGACACCGTCGTGGTGCTGTCCGGCAAGGACAAGGGCGCCAAGGGCCGGGTGATCGCCGCCTACCCGAAGCTGCAGAAGGTCCTCGTCGAGGGCGTGGGCCGGGTCAAGAAGCACACCCGGATCAGCTCCAACCAGCGTGGTGCCCAGTCGGGCGGGATCGTCACGCAGGAGGCTCCCATCCACGTGAGCAACGTGATGGTGATCGACTCCGAGGACAAGCCGACCCGGGTCGGCTACCGCAAGGACGAGGAAGGCCGCAGCATCCGGGTCTCGCGGCGCACCGGTAAGGACCTCTGACGCCATGAGTGCACCCACCCGTGAGCTGCCCCGCATGCTCGCCCACTACCGCGACCAGATCGTCCCGGCGCTGCAGAGCGAGTTCGGCTACGAGAACGTCATGCAGATCCCGCGGCTGACCAAGATCGTCGTCAACATGGGCGTCGGCGAGGCCACCCGCGACGCCAAGCTGATGGACGGCGCGGTCCGCGACCTGACCGCCATCACCGGGCAGAAGCCGGCCGTCGTCCGGGCCCGCAAGTCCATCGCGCAGTTCAAGCTGCGCGAGGGCATGCCGATCGGCGCGAAGGTCACCCTGCGCGGCGACCGCATGTGGGAGTTCCTGGACCGGCTGCTGTCGCTGGCCCTGCCCCGCATCCGTGACTTCCGCGGCCTCAACGCCAAGCAGTTCGACGGTCACGGCAACTACACGTTCGGCCTGACCGAGCAGTCGATGTTCCGCGAGATCGACGTCGACAAGATCGACCGTCCGCGCGGCATGGACATCACGCTGGTCACCACCGCCACGAACGACGAGGAGGGTCGCGAGCTCCTCCGCCTGCTGGGCTTCCCGTTCGCCGGCCAGCCCGTCGTCACCACCACCCGCTGAGCCGGGGGAGGAGACACCCACATGGCCAAGAAGGCGCTGATCAACAAGGCGGCCCGCAAGCCGAAGTTCGCGGTCCGCGGCTACACCCGGTGCCAGCGGTGCGGTCGCCCGCACTCGGTCTTCCGCAAGTTCGGCCTGTGCCGGATCTGCCTGCGGGAGATGGCGCACGCCGGCGAGCTGCCGGGCGTCAGCAAGTCCAGCTGGTGAAGTAAGAGGACCCCGTCCTCCCCACCCTTCGCGAGCTCAGGGCGGGACCCGGGACGGGCCACGAGGTGGCCTGCAGCGGGGTCGTCCCATCCACTCACTAACGCACCACCGATCGCCGAGAGGCCCGCGCGCCGAGTCCCCGAGACCCGGCGCACGAGGAACCGCGGCGAGAGAGGCAACACCCGACATGACGATGACCGACCCGATCGCGGACATGCTGACGCGGATCCGGAACGCCAACCAGGCGTACCACGACTCCACGACCATGCCGTCGTCCAAGCTGAAGACGCACATCGCCGAGATCCTCCAGCAGGAGGGCTACATCGCCGGCTGGACCGTCAACGAGGTCGAGAAGGACGGCACCACCCGCAAGGAGCTGGTGGTGGACCTCAAGTACGGCCCCAACCGTGAGCGGAGCATCGCCGGCGTCCGGCGCGTCTCCAAGCCCGGTCTGCGGGTGTACGCCAAGTCCAACGCGCTGCCGAAGGTGCTCGGCGGCCTCGGGGTGGCCATCATCTCCACCTCGACCGGGCTGCTGACCGACCGCCAGGCGAACAAGAAGGGCGTGGGTGGGGAAGTCCTCGCCTACGTCTGGTGAGGAGCGAGTGACATGTCGCGGATCGGACGACTGCCGATTCCCGTGCCCGGTGGTGTGGACGTCACCATCGACGGCCAGACGCTGAGCGTCAAGGGTCCCAAGGGCACGCTGAACCACACCGTCGCCTCGCCGATCACCGTCGAGCGCGGCGAGGACGGCACGCTGCAGGTGCAGCGCCCTGACGACGAGCGGGAGAGCCGGGCCCTGCACGGGCTGTCGCGCACGCTCATCGCCAACATGATCACCGGCGTCACCGAGGGCTACACCAAGACCCTCGAGATCGTCGGCGTCGGGTACCGCGTGCAGGCCCGCGGGTCGGACCTCGAGTTCGCCCTGGGCTACAGCCACCCGGTGCCGGTGAGGGCCCCCGAGGGCATCACCTTCACCGTCGAGTCCCCGACCCGTCTGCGGGTGACCGGGATCGACAAGCAGCTGGTGGGCCAGGTCGCGGCCAACATCCGTGGACTGCGCCGTCCGGACCCGTACAAGGGCAAGGGCGTGCGGTACCAGGGCGAGGTCGTCAAGCGCAAGGTCGGGAAGACGGGTAAGTGATGGCACAGACCGAGAAGAGCGGTGCTCGGGTGCACAAGCCCGTGGGCACCGACGTCAGCACCGCGCGGCGGGTCGCCCGCCTGCGCCGGCACACCCGGCTGCGCAAGCGCGTGGCGGGCACCCCGGAGCGCCCGCGCCTGGTGGTCAACCGCAGCTCGCGGCACATCCACGTCCAGGTCGTCGACGACACCGTCGGCCGTACCCTGGTGAGTGCCTCGACGCTGGACGCCAGCCTGCGCAGCGCCGAGGGCGACAAGTCCACGCTGGCCCGCCGGGTCGGCGCCCTGGTGGCCGAGCGCGCCAAGGCCGCCGGCATCACCGCGGTCGTCTTCGACCGGGGCGGCAACCGGTACCAGGGCCGCATCGCGGCGCTGGCCGACGGCGCCCGCGAGGGCGGCCTGGACTTCTGATGAGCTACAAGCAGATCGAGAGGGACGTCTGATGCCAGGACCACAGCGACGCGGCGGCGGCGCCGGCGGCGGCAACGACCGCCGCGACCGTCGTGACGGCGGGCGGGGGCCCGGCGGCGCGCCTGCCGAGAAGAGCAACTTCATCGAGCGCGTGGTGGCCATCAACCGCGTGTCCAAGGTCGTCAAGGGTGGTCGGCGCTTCAGCTTCACCGCCCTGGTGATCGTGGGCGACGGCGACGGCACCGTGGGCGTCGGGTACGGCAAGGCCAAGGAGGTGCCCGCGGCCATCGCCAAGGGCGTCGAGGAGGCCAAGAAGCACTTCTACAAGGTGCCGCGCATCGCCAGCACCATCCCGCACCCCGTGCAGGGTGAGGCGGCGGCCGGCGTCGTGCTGCTCAAGCCGGCCAGCCCCGGTACCGGTGTCATCGCCGGTGGCCCGGTGCGTGCCGTGCTCGAGTGCGCCGGCATCCACGACGTGCTCTCCAAGAGCCTCGGGTCGTCGAACCCGATCAACATCGTGCACGCGACCATGCAGGCGCTGAAGGAACTCGTCCGTCCCGAGGAGATCGCGGCCCGCCGCGGTCTGCCGCTCGAGGACGTCGCTCCCGCTGCCATGCTGCGGGCGCGTGCGGGCCAGGGGGTCTGAGATGGCGCAGCTGAAGGTCACCCAGATCCGGTCGGCGATCGGCACCAAGCCCAACCAGCGCCAGACGCTGCGCTCGCTGGGGCTCAAGCGGGTCAACGACTCGGTCGTCCAGGAGGACCGTCCCGAGATCCGCGGGATGGTCGCGACGGTGCCGCACCTGGTCACCGTCGAAGAGATCAGCCGAGCCACGGGCGAGAAGGGACGCTGACATGACTCTCAAGGTCCACCACCTCCGTCCGGCCCCCGGCGCCCACACCCCCAAGACCCGCGTGGGTCGCGGTGAGGGCTCCAAGGGCAAGACGGCCGGTCGCGGCACCAAGGGCACCGGCGCGCGCGGGAACACCTCCGCGCGCTTCGAGGGCGGGCAGACGCCGCTGCACATGCGGCTGCCCAAGCTCTCGGGCTTCAAGAACCCGAACAAGGTCGTCTTCCAGGTCGTCAACCTCGACCGGATCGCGGCTCTGTTCCCCCAGGGCGGCTCGGTGAACCCCGACTCCCTCGCCGAGGCCGGCGCCGTGCGCCGTGGCCAGCCGGTGAAGGTCCTCGGCACCGGCGACCTGGGCGGTGTCCAGGTGCACGTGCACGCGCACGCCTTCTCCGCGTCCGCTGCCGAGAAGATCGGCGCGGCCGGGGGCAGCACCACCCGCATCTGATCGCCGATGACCCCGGGGCACCCGCTGCGCCCCGGGGTCATCTGCTGCCCGGCCCTCCCATCGAGCGGCCGGGCTCGTTGCTAATCTCATCCGACCGAGCAGGGGAGGGCACGTGCTGCAGGCGTTCGCCGCGGCGTTCCGGACGCCAGACCTCCGGCGCAAGCTGCTGTTCTCCCTGGCGATCATCGCCGTGTACCGCCTGGGTGCCGCCATCCCCGGGCCGGGCGTCTCGGTGGAGGCCATCAACAGCTGTCTCGAGCAGGCCGAGGCCTCCGACCAGCGGGACCTCTACTCGCTGGTGAACCTCTTCTCCGGCGGCGCGCTGCTGCGGTTGTCGGTCTTCGCGCTCGGCATCATGCCGTACATCACGGCGAGCATCATCGTGCAGCTGCTGGTCGTGGTCATCCCGCGCTTCGAGCAGCTGAAGAAGGAAGGGCAGTCGGGCCAGCAGAAGCTGACCCAGTACACCCGCTACCTCACGATCGCCCTCGCGATCCTGCAGAGCACCGGCATCATCGCCCTGGCCCGCAGCGGTCAGCTCTTCCCCGGCTGCTCGCAGGACATCATCCCGTCGGACTCCATCTGGACGACGGTCGTCCTGGTGGTCGCGCTGACCGCCGGTACCGCCGTGATCATGTGGCTGGGCGAGCTCCTGACCGAGAAGGGGATCGGCAACGGCATGTCCGTGCTGATCTTCACCTCGATCGCCGCCCGGATCCCGGCCGAGGGCGGCGCGATCCTGCAGACCCGCGGCGGCGTCGTCTTCACGCTCGTCTGCCTCCTGGCCCTGGTCGTCATCGGCTCGGTCGTCTACGTCGAGCAGGCACAGCGGCGCATCCCGGTCCAGTACGCCAAGCGCATGGTCGGCCGCCGCATGTACGGCGGGACGTCGACCTACCTGCCGCTGAAGGTCAACCAGGCCGGCGTTATCCCGGTCATCTTCGCCTCGTCGCTGCTCTACCTGCCCCAGCTGATCACCCAGCTGCAGGGTGACGAGACCGGCCCGGTGCGTCAGTTCTTCGAGAACTACGTCATCGACCAGAGCAGCCCGGTGCACATCGCGATCTACTTCGGCCTGATCGTCTTCTTCACGTACTTCTACGTGTCGATCACGTTCAACCCGGAGGAGCGAGCCGAGGACATGAAGCGCTACGGCGGCTTCATCCCGGGCATCCGCCCCGGCCGGCCCACCGCCGAGTACCTGCAGTACGTGCTGTCCAGGATCACCCTGCCGGGTTCGATCTACCTGGGGCTGGTGGCAGTGTTGCCCAACCTGTTCCTCTCCATCACGCAGGAGGGGCAGAACCAGAACTTCCCGTTCGGTGGCACCGCGGTGCTGATCATGGTCGGAGTGGGGTTGGAGACGGTGAAGCAGATCGAGACGCAACTCAACCAGCGCAACTACGAAGGGTTCCTGAAGTAGTGCGCGTCGTGCTGCTGGGCCCTCCCGGAGCGGGCAAGGGGACCCAGGCGCAGATCATCGCCGGCCGGCTCGGCGTCCCGGCCATCTCGACCGGTGACATCTTCCGCGCCAACGTGAGCGGCAGCACCGAGCTCGGGCTGCAGGCCAAGAGCTACATGGACGCCGGCGACCTCGTCCCCGACGAGATCACCGTGGCCATGGTCAGGGACCGGCTGGCCGAGCCCGACGCCAAGGGCGGGTTCCTGCTCGACGGCTTCCCCCGGACGATCGCCCAGGCCGAGCAGCTGCGGGACTCCCTGCGCGAGCTCGGGAACAACCTCGACTGCGTGCTCGAGATGGTCGTGGAGGAGGACGAGCTGGTGCGCCGGCTCTCCGGGCGCCGGGTCCTCGTCGACGGTGAGTGGGTCCAGCGGGACGACGACAAGCCGGAGACCGTGCGGCACCGGCTGCAGGTCTACCGGGAACAGACCGCCCCGCTGTCGGGTTGGTACGACACCGAGGGACTGCTGACCCGCATCGACGCCATCGGCGCGGTCGAGGAGGTCACCGAGCGGGCGATGAGCGCGCTCGAGGCCTGCGGGCGTCCCGACGGGTCGGGCGCGGGCTGAGGGCAGGCGGCGCAGATGACGGCGGCGGGGATCCTCGGCCGGATCCCGCTGCTGGCGAAGTGGAGTGGACGGATGATCCAGATCAAGACGCCGCACGAGATCGAGCTCATGCGGGGTGCGGGCCTCGTCGTGGCCGGGGCCATCGCGGCCGTCCGCGCCGCGGTCCGGCCCGGCGTCACCACCGGTGAGCTGGACGCGATCGCCGAGGACCACATCCGCAGCGCCGGCGCCGTGCCGTCCTTCCTGGGCTACCACGGCTTCACCGGCAGCATCTGCGCCTCGATCAACGACGAGATCGTGCACGGCATCCCGGACCGGAGCCGCACCCTCGCCGAGGGAGACAACATCTCCATCGACTGCGGCGCCATCCTGCACGGCTGGCACGGCGACTCGGCGGTGACCGTGACCGTCGGACCGCCGTCCGCGGAGGACGCGGCGCTGATCGACGTCACTGAGCGGTCGATGTGGGCGGGCCTGGCCAAGGCGCTGGCCGGCGGGCGGCTGACCGACATCAGCCACGCCGTCGAGGAGACGATCACCGCCGAGCGGCACCCGTACGGGATCGTCGACCACTACGGCGGGCACGGCATCGGCACCGAGATGCACCAGGACCCGCACGTGCTCAACTACGGCCGCGCCGGGCGCGGCCCACGGCTGGTGCCGGGGCTGGCACTGGCCATCGAGCCGATGGTCACCGTGGGTGACCCGGCCACGGTCGAGCTCGAGGACGGCTGGACCGTGGTCACCAAGGACGGGTCGCGCGCGGCCCACTTCGAGCACACCGTCGCCATCACCCCCGAGGGCCCGTGGGTCCTCACGGCGGAGGACGGCGGCGTCGCGGGGCTGGCTCCCTACGGGATCACCCCCCGTACGTAACGAGACGGAACGACGGCCCCCTGTCCCGGGTGGCCCCCTGCAGGGTCCCGCCACGAGCTCGCGGGTGGTGGGGGCAGGGGGTCCTCGCTGTGACGAGGGCCGGGTTGGAGCGCCTCGTCGTAGCGGGGTACAGTGAACGACGGCGTTTGCGCCGCCCTGTCGTCGTGCTGTGGCCGTACGAGGCGGGGCGCCCTCGCGGGAGCGCCTGCACCACCCGTTCTGTACACCTCCGAGTGCGTCCGCCGGGCTCCGGCGTGAGCGCGCGAGGGACACCAGTACCACCGAGTCAGGGAGGCCGTGTCGGGCATGGCGAAGAAGGACGGGGCCATCGAGGTCGAGGGTCGCGTCGTCGAGCCGCTGCCCAACGCGATGTTCCGGGTCGAGCTGCAGAACGGGCACCGGGTGCTCGCCCACATCAGCGGCAAGATGCGCCAGCACTACATCCGCATCCTGCCCGAGGACCGCGTGGTCGTGGAGCTCTCGCCCTACGACCTGACCCGCGGTCGCATCGTCTACCGGTACAAGTAACCGCCGCCGCGCGCCGCCCGAGGGGCCGGCGCGCTCGGCGCACGATCGACAGGAATGAGGGGCGGCACCGGTGAAGGTCCAGCCGTCGGTGAAGAAGATCTGCGACAAGTGCAAGGTGATCCGCCGGCACGGCCGGGTCATGGTCATCTGCGACAACGCCCGCCACAAGCAGCGGCAGGGCTGAGGGAGTACCTGGACATGGCACGACTGGCCGGCGTCGACCTCCCCCGCGACAAGCGGATGGAGATCGCGCTCACCTACATCTACGGCATCGGCAAGACCCACGCCAAGGAGACCCTGGCCGCGACGGGCGTCAGCCCCGACCTGCGCGTCCGGGACCTCGGCGACGAGGACCTGCTCAAGCTGCGCGACTACATCGACGAGCACTTCCGCGTCGAGGGTGACCTGCGCCGCGAGGTGGCCGCCGACATCCGCCGCAAGGTGGAGATCGGCTGCTACCAGGGCCTGCGTCACCGCCGCGGCCTGCCCGTGCACGGGCAGCGCACCCGCACGAACGCGCGCTCGAGCAAGGGCCCGCGCAAGACCATCGCCGGCAAGAAGAAGGCCGGCAAGAAGTAAGCCGTGAGGCGCGTCGTCGCACGACCCGTGAGGGCGGGAGCGACGGCGCGCCGCTCGTGCTCATCTGGCCACTGATCAGAAGGAAACCGGAGAGACATGCCTCCCAGGGCTCGCGCCGCGGCTGGTGCCAAGAAGGTCCGCCGCAAGGAGAAGAAGAACGTCGCCCACGGCGCCGCGCACATCAAGAGCACCTTCAACAACACGATCGTGTCGATCACCGACCCCACCGGGAACGTGATCAGCTGGGCCTCCGCCGGCCACGTCGGCTTCAAGGGCTCGCGCAAGTCCACGCCGTTCGCCGCGCAGATGGCCGCCGAGAACGCCGCGCGCAAGGCGCAGGAGCACGGCATGCGCAAGGTCGACGTCTTCGTCAAGGGCCCCGGCTCCGGCCGTGAGACCGCCATCCGGTCCCTCCAGGCCACCGGCCTCGAGGTCGGTCAGATCCAGGACGTGACCCCGCAGCCGCACAACGGCTGCCGCCCGAAGAAGCGCCGCCGGGTCTGACCGGCCACAGACGAGACTGACGAGGAGTACCTGACGTGGCCCGTTACACCGGAGCCGACTGCCGCATGTGCCGGCGCGAGAAGATGAAGCTGTTCCTCAAGGGCAGCAAGTGCGAGTCCCCGAAGTGCCCGATCGAGATCCGGCCCTACCCGCCGGGCGAGCACGGCCGGGGCCGCAGCAAGGACAGCGAGTACCTGCTGCAGCTGCGCGAGAAGCAGAAGGCGCGCCGCATCTACGGCGTCCTGGAGAAGCAGTTCCGCGGCTACTACGAAGAGGCCAACAAGAAGTCGGGCAAGACCGGTGAGGTCCTGCTGCAGATCCTCGAGTCGCGCCTGGACAACGTCGTGTACCGGGCCGGCTTCGCCGAGTCCCGCGACATGGCCCGCCAGCTGGTGCGCCACGGCCACATCCGGGTCAACGGCCGCAAGGTCGACATCCCGTCGTACCGGGTGAGCGCCAACGACATCATCGAGGTCGCCGAGAAGTCGCGGCGGATGCTGCCCTTCGAGGTCGCCCAGGCCCGCGCCGGCGAGCGCCCCGTGCCGCCGTGGCTGGAGGTCATCAGCAGCCAGCTGCGCGTGCTGGTCCACAGCGTCCCGGCCCGCCAGGTGATCGACACCCCGGTCCAGGAGCAGCTGATCGTCGAGCTCTACTCCAAGTAGCTGCTCGCCGCCTGGTGCAGGAGCGCACAGCTCCTGCACCAGGCCGGCTCCGGCGGTCGGACAGATGTCCGCCGGGGCCCGCACCACCCCCTCACGGCGTCATATGGCGGGCGCCGGAGGACATCGAGGAGAACATCACCATGCTCATCGCACAGCGTCCGACGCTGACCGAGGAGACCATCTCCGAGCAGCGCTCGCGGTTCGTCATCGAGCCGCTGGAGCCCGGCTTCGGCTACACCCTCGGCAACTCGCTGCGCCGCACCCTCCTGTCGTCGATCCCCGGCGCTGCTGTCACCAGCATCCGGATCGAGGGCACCCTGCACGAGTTCACGACCGTGCCGGGCGTCAAGGAGGACGTCACCGAGATCATCCTCAACCTCAAGGGCCTGGTCGTCAGCTCCGACTCCGACGAGCCGGTGACCATGTACCTGCGCAAGCAGGGCCCCGGTGAGGTGACCGCCGCCGACATCGCGCCCCCGGCCGGTGTCGAGGTGCACAACCCCGACCTGCACATCGCCACGCTGAACGGCAAGGGCCGGCTGGAGATCGAGCTGGTCGTCGAGCGGGGCCGCGGCTACGTGCCGGCGCCGCAGAACAAGCAGCCCGGCCAGGAGATCGGCCGCATCCCGGTCGACTCGATCTACTCCCCGGTCCTCAAGGTGACCTACGCCGTCGAGGCCACCCGCGTCGAGCAGCGGACCGACTTCGACCGCCTGGTCGTCGACGTCGAGACCAAGCCGTCGATCGCCCCCCGCGACGCCATCGCCAGCGCCGGCTCCACCCTGGTGGAGCTCTTCGGCCTGCTGCGCGAGCTGAACATCGACGCCGAGGGCATCGAGGTCGGGCCGAGCCCGGCCGAGGCCGCCGACATCGCCAACTTCTCGATGCCGATCGAGGACATGGACCTCACCGTCCGGTCCTACAACTGCCTCAAGCGCGAGGGCGTGCACACCGTCGGTGAGCTCGTGACCCGCTCCGAGGCGGACCTGCTGGACATCCGGAACTTCGGGGCCAAGTCCATCGACGAGGTCAAGATGAAGCTGGCGGCCATGGGCCTGGCGCTCAAGGACAGCCCGCCCGGGTTCATCCCCACCTCGGTCGAGAGCTACGACGAGGGCTACGAGACCGACGCCTACCAGGGCCACGGTGAGTTCGCCGCCGGCTACGACCAGGCGCAGTACGACGACGGCTCCTACCAGGAGACCGAGCAGCTCTGAACGAGGACCCCGCTGCCCCCACCGCTCGCAGGCTCGCGGCGGGACCCTGCAGCGGGCCGGGCCGGACGGCGGGGCGACCCGCCGTCCGGCACCGCTGCCGGGCCCGCCACACTGGCCCGGAGGCACCACCCGCGCGCAGCGCACGAGACGTCAGCACCACCATGGAACGCAGCCGGCACCGCGGCCCGGCAGCCTGAGGAAGGACCGACATGCCCACCCCCACCAAGGGCCCCCGTCTCGGCGGTTCCCCTTCGCACGAGCGGCTGATGCTGGCCAACCTGGCCACGTCGCTGTTCGAGCACGGGCGGATCACCACCACCGAGGCGAAGGCCAAGCGGCTGCGTCCCCTGGCCGAGAAGCTGGTGACCTTCGCCAAGCGCGGTGACCTGCACGCCCGTCGTCAGGTGATGACGACGATCCGCGACAAGGACGTCGTCCACACGCTGTTCGCCGAGATCGGCCCGCGCTTCGCGGACCGTCCGGGTGGCTACACCCGCATCACCAAGGTGGGCCCGCGCAAGGGCGACAACGCCCCGATGGCGGTCATCGAGCTGGTGGAGGCTCTGACCGTGGCCCAGCAGGCCGTCGGCGAGGCCGAGCGTGCCCGGGGCACGCGGTTCGCCGGTGCCGCCTCGGGTGCCGGTGCCGCTTCCGCCGCCGGTGAGGTCACCGCCGACGCCCTCGAGGCCGCCGACACCGACACCACCGACACGGACGCCGCCGACAGCGAGGCCGTGGCCACCGACGCCGAGGCCGTCGACACGGACGACGCCGCGGGCGCGACCGCCGCGGGCGACGCGGACGCGACCGCCGAGACCGTGGCCGTCGACGCCGAGTCCCCGAACGACGCCGAGGGCACGGGCGGCACGCGGTGACCGAGCGGGAGAACCCGGGCGAGGGCGCCCCTGCCGGTGCCGCCGGGGTCTCTGCCGGTGGTGGTGACCAGGGGGCGACCTTCGCCGGCGAGACCACCGGCCCCGGCGGCGACACCTCGCCGGCCGTGACCTCCGGCGACGTCGACCCCGAGGCCCAGGAGGTCGTCGCGGACGTCTTCAACCCGGACGGCGAGCGTCAGGACGACAACGACGTGGCCCCGGAGCCGCAGCGCGAGAACGTCGCCGTCGTCGACGACCCGGTGCTCTCGCCGGACGTGGCCCGCGCGGCCGCCGCCGAGGTCGAGGCCGCGGAGCTCGGTGACGCTGCGACCGCCGGCCTGCAGGCACCCGGGGGCGAGTCCGCTCCCGACCCCCGGTGAGCGGTCGCTGACCACCCACCGCACTCCTCACGAGCCCGCCACCGCACCCGGTGGCGGGCTCGTCCGTCTCCGCCTGGGGATCGCCTACGACGGCACCGCGCTGCACGGCTGGGCGCGGCAGCCCGACCAGCGCACCGTGCAGGGCGACCTCGAGGAGGCCCTGGCCAGGGTGCTGCGCCGACCGGTCGCGCTGACCGTCGCGGGCCGCACCGACGCCGGGGTGCACGCCACCGGCCAGGTCGCGCACGCCGACGTCCCCCGCGCGGTGTGGGAGGAGCAGCGACCGCGGCTGGTGCGCCGGCTGCGCGGCGTGCTGCCGCCCGACATCGCCGTCCACGCGGTCGAGGAGGCGCCGCCGGAGTTCGACGCCCGCTTCGGGGCGCTCCGCCGGCACTACGTCTACCGGCTCACCGACGCCGACAGCGGGCCGTCGCCGCTGCGCCGGGCCGACACGGTCGGCTGGCCCCGCAGGCTGGACGCCGACGCGATGGCCGCCGCCGCGGCACCGCTGCTCGGCCTGCACGACTTCGCGGCCTTCTGCCGGCACCGCGAGGGCGCGACGACGATCCGCACGCTGGTCACCCTGGCGGTGACCCGGGAGGGCGACCTGGTGACCGTGCGGGCGTCCGCGGACGCCTTCTGCCACTCGATGGTGCGCAGCCTCGTCGGTGCGCTCACCGCGGTGGGGGAGGGCCGGCGTCCGCCGGAGTGGCCGGCCGGACTGCTGGGCCGGACCGAGCGCTCCAGCGAGGTGCCGGTCGTCCCGGCCGGGGGGCTGACGCTGGTGGCCGTCGACTACCCGCCGGACGACGAGCTGGCCGCCCGGGCGGAGGTCACCCGCGCCCTGCGCTCCTGACGCCGTTCAGGGCAGAGCGGCGACCGCCTCCTCGATCGGGGTGTCTCCGCTGACCAGCTCCACGACCTCGTCGGTCTTGCGGGCGTCCAGCAGCGCGAGCAGCACCGCGGCGACGTCGTCCCTCGGCACCTCGCCGTACTCCACGCCGTGGGTCAGGGTGACCCGGCCGGTGCCCGGGTCGTCGGTGAGCCGGCCGGGTCGCAGGACCACCGTGTCGAGACCGGGCCGGGGCAGGATGGCGTCCTCGGCCGCCAGCTTGGCCTGCAGGTAGACGGCGAAGACCGGGTCCATGCCCCGCGGCGTCCCCTGGCGGGCCTGCTCGACGCCCATCGACGACACCAGCAGGTAGGGCCGGACACCGGCCCGCTCGGCCGCGTCGGCGAGCAGCAGCGCCGCGCCCTTGTCCACGGTGTGCTTGCGGGCCTCGCCGCTGCCCGCGCCGGCGCCCGCCGCGAAGACGACGGCGTCCGCCCCCGAGACCACCTCGGCGACCTGGTCGACGCCGGCCTGCTCGAGGTCGAGGACCACCGGCTCCACGCCGTCCGCGCGCAGGTCGTCGGAGTGCGCGGGGTTGCGCACGATGCCGACGACCGTGTCGCCGCGACCGGACAGCAGGCGGCCGAGGCGGCGGGCGACCTGCCCGTGGGCCCCGGCGATGACGATGCGCATGGGCCGCCCCTACCCCCGGGGCCGGCGCGGAACCCGGCGGGCGGCGGCCGCCCGGGCGCGGGCGAGGTCGGCCGGGGTGTCGCAGTCGGTCCACGGCGGCGGCTGCCCGGGCCCGACCTCCGGGTGCAGCCGGCGCACCGCGAGGGGGGCGAGAACCCGGCGCACCGAGGTCGGCCCGTCGACGTCGGCGAGCGCCGCGCGCAGCGCCGCCGTCCGCCACACGCCGAGCAGCAGCTGGTCCCGGTCGGTGTCGTCGACCACCAGCACGCCGTCGCCGGTCAGCCGCTCGCGCAGCGCGTCGATGAGCCCGCGGGTCAGGAACGGCAGGTCGCCGGCGAGCAGCGCCACCACGTCCCCGGGGACGTGCGCCAGCCCGGCCCGCATCGCCGCGACCGGCCCACCGCGGGGCGGGTCCTCGCGGACGACGAGGACGTCCGGCGGCACCGGCTGCGGCGGGCCGACGACGATCCGCGGGGACGCGTCGGGGACGGCGGCCAGGACCGCCTCGAGGATGGTGCGGCCGCCGACGTCCAGCTGCGGCTTGGCCTGCCCGCCCATCCGCGCCGCGCGGCCCCCGGCGAGGACGACGGCGGCGTAGGGCGGCAGCGCGGGCACGCAGCGACCGTAGGGCCCGGACGTGGGTACCGTCGCGCTCCGTGGGACGAGTCACGAGCCGGACACCGGTGCTGCGGATCCGCGGTGCGGCGCACAGCACCCGCCCGGACACCGTGGCGGCCGAGGAGCCGCTGGAGATCCGCCTGGCGGGGACGCCGCTGGCGGTCACGATGCGCACGCCGGGGGACGACTTCGACCTGGTGCACGGGTTCCTCGCGACCGAGGCGGTGATCCGGTCGGCGGACGACGTCGCCGGGCTGCGTTACTGCAACTCCGTCGACGAGGACGGCCGCAACACCTACAACGTCGTCGACGTCGACCTCGCGCCCGGTGTGGAGCCCCCGGACACCGCGCTGGACCGGAACTTCTACACCTCCAGCTCCTGCGGCGTGTGCGGCAAGGCGAGCATCGACGCGATCCGGACGAGGACGCGGCACGACGTCGCCGGGGACGACGTCCGGCTGCCCCTGGCGACGCTGCTCGCCCTGCCCGACCGGCTGCGCGCGGCCCAGCAGGTGTTCGACAAGACCGGCGGGCTGCACGCCGCCGGGCTGTTCACGGCGGACGGCGAGCTGGTGGCCCTGCGGGAGGACGTCGGCCGGCACAACGCCGTCGACAAGGTGATCGGCGACGCGGTGCGCGAGGGGCGGCTGCCGCTGGCCGGGCACGTGCTCATGGTCAGCGGGCGGGCGAGCTTCGAGCTGACCCAGAAGGCGGCGATGGCCGGCATCCCGGTGCTGGCCGCGGTGTCGGCGCCGTCGTCCCTGGCGGTGGAGCTGGCCGCCGACGTCGGCATCACCCTGGTCGGCTTCCTCCGCGGCGACGGCTGCAACGTCTACACCCGCCCCGAGCGGATCGTCCTGCCGGACCAGCCGGATCCCCGTTGATCACGGGCTCGTTGCCGCGCTCGGCGGCGTGTCGGCGCGTGTCAGCGGCAGAAACCACATGATCAACCGCGCGACCCGTTGAGGGCCAGCCGGACCAGGACCCCGTCGTCCCGCCGGTCGACGTCCGGGTGATCGTCCCGGCCCGAGCGGCGGTGGAACCACCTCGGTGCCCGGGCGACGGCCCGCAGGGCGAAGTCGCCAGGGACGGGCTCGTAGCCGCGGAATCCGGTGCGCCGGTACGCCTGGGTGATCACGTACACGCCCGCGACCGTTCCGGTCACCCTGGGCACGTCCGGCACGAGGCCGCCGTGCAGCTGGGCGACCAGGCGGCCCCGCGACGGGACGTGGCCCGGGTCGATGCCGTCCCACCAGGCCACCAGGGGACCGCGCTCGAGGAGGACACCGTCGGTCACCCCGACTCCGGGAGGGCGAGTGCGCCAGCTCACCTCCGTGCTGCCAGGTCCCAGCGGGTCGTCGACCCACGTGAGGCGCCACACCACCCGGTCGCCTGGCCCCGTCCGGAGGCTCGCGCCGAGCTTGCGAGGCGTGAGGGGGACGGGGTCCTCTTTCAGTGGTCTCCTCCCCGGAGCTGCGAGACCACGTGGGGGAGGAGGGGGCCGAGGACGGCGAGGCCGTCCTTCACGCCGCCGGTGGAGCCGGGCAGGTTCACGACGAGCGTGCGCCCGGCGGTCCCGGCGATCCCGCGGGAGAGCACCGAGGTCGGCACCTTCGACTCCCCGTACCGCCGCACCGCCTCCGCGATGCCGGGCGCCTCGCGCTCGAGCACCCGCCGGGTGGCCTCGGGGGTGACGTCGGTGGGGGAGAGCCCGGTGCCGCCGGTGGTGAGGACGACGTCCGCACCGGACCCGATGGCCTCCAGCAGCACCATCTCCAGCTCGGCGGCGTCGTCGGGGCGCACGTGCGGCCCCTCGACGGTGAACCCGAGCGCGCGCAGCCCCTCGGCGAGGGCCTGCCCGCTGCGGTCCTCGTAGACGCCGG
This sequence comes from Geodermatophilus sp. SYSU D00779, assembly GCF_054050595.1. Taxonomy (NCBI): domain Bacteria; kingdom Bacillati; phylum Actinomycetota; class Actinomycetes; order Geodermatophilales; family Geodermatophilaceae; genus Geodermatophilus; species Geodermatophilus sp. SYSU D00779. Next base: position 19,943 of record NZ_JBJGZQ010000027.1, on the reverse strand, counting down.
CGGAGGCGCGGTTGGAGGCGGTGACGACGACGGCGCGGGCGTCGGCCGGCAGGCTGCTCACGCGGTCCTCCTCGCTGCGCTCGTCGGACGCGTTCGCGTGGCCGCTGTGTCGCCGGATGAGCTCGCGAGCTCCCTCATCTCCGCCACTCCCCGCTCTTGCCGCCGGACTTGGCCAGCAGCCGGACGTCGGTGATGGCCGCGCGCGGGTCGACGGCCTTGACCATGTCGATCACGGTCAGCCCGGCGACGGCGACCGAGGTGAGCGCCTCCATCTCCACGCCGGTGCGGTCGGCGGTGCGGGCGGTGGCGACGATCTCGACGGCGTCGTCGGCCACGGTCACGTCGACGGTGACGCCGTGCAGGGCGATCGGGTGGCACAGCGGCACGAGGTCCGGCGTCCGCTTGGCCCCGGCGATGCCGGCGATCCGGGCGACGGCGACGGCGTCCCCCTTGGGCACCCCCTCGCCGCGCAGCAGCGCGACCACCTCGGGGCTGACCAGCACCCGGCCGGCCGCGGTGGCCTCCCGGGCGGTGACCGGCTTGGCGGAGACGTCGACCATGCGGGCGGCGCCGGCCTCGTCGACGTGCGTCAGACGCGGTTCGGAGGTCACGAGTCCTCCTCGCCGGCGCTCGTCGGCCTCGTGGCCAGACGCGCTCTGCTCGTCGGTGGACTCGCGAGCTCGTTCACTGGAGTGCTCCTTCGATCAGCACGACGTCGACCGGGGCGCCGGCGGGCAGTTCGGTGACGTCCTCGGGGACGACGACCAGGCAGTTGGCGCGGGCCAGGTGGGCGACCAGGTGCGAGCCGGGCCCGCCGACCTGCGAGACCGTGCCCGCGTCGTAGCGGCCGCGCAGGAACTGGCGGCGCCCGGCGGGGGAGCGCAGCGCGGCGGTGAGCGTCGCCGGGGCGCGCAGCCGGCCGGGGTCGGCGTGGCCGAGGGCCCGGCGCAGCGCCGGGCGGACGAAGACCTCGAAGGAGACGAACGAGCTCACCGGGTTGCCGGGCAGGGTGACCACCGGGACGCCGTCCACCGTGCCGGCCCCCTGCGGGCCGCCGGGCTGCATCGCGACCTTGACGAAATCGACGGTGCCCAGGGTGCGGAAGGCGTCCTTCACCACCTCGTAGGCGCCGGCGCTGACCCCGCCGCTGGTGATCAGCAGGTCGGCGCTCGCCAGCTCGGCGCGGACCGTGGCGAGGAACTGGTCGACGTCGTCGGGGACGAAGTGCAGCCGCCGCGCCGTCCCCCCGGCGTCCTCGACGGCGGCGACCAGCAGTGCGGAGTTGGACTCGTAGATCTGCCCGGGCAGCAGCGGCTCGCCGGGCTCGACCAGCTCGCTGCCGGTGGAGAGCACCAGCACCCGCGGCCTGCGGCGCACCCACAGCGTCCGCACGCCGACGGCGGCGGCCAGGCCCAGCTGCGCGGCGCCGAGCGGGGTGCCGGCGGTGAGGGCGACCGTGCCGGCGGTGATGTCCTCGCCGGCCCGCCGCACGTGGGTGCCGGGGGTGGGCGCGTCGCGGATCTCCACGACGTCGGTGGCGCCGTCGGTCAGCTCGACCGGGACGACGACCTCCGCGCCCTCGGGGAGCGGCGCGCCGGTCATGATCCGCTGCACCGTGCCGGGCTCGAGCGGGCGGACGTCGGTGCGCCCGGCGGGGACGTCGTCGGCGACCGGCAGCCGGACGGGCAGGTCGGCGACGTCGGCCGCGCGCGTGGCGTAGCCGTCCATCGCGGAGTTGTCGAAACCGGGCAGCGACACCCGCGCGGTCACGTCACGGGCGAGCACCCGGTTGTGCGCGGCCGCCAGCGGCACCTCCTCCTCGCCCAGCGGGGCGAGCAGCGCCGTGACGACCGCCTGGTGTTCCTCGACCGTGCGCACGGGGCACATCCTGACCGATCCACGTCAGGCGCACCGGCGGCAGGGACACCGGGAGGGGGAGCAGGGATGGCCGACGTCGTGGTCCTGGGCGAGGTGGGCCGCGACCTCGTGCTCCGCACCCCCGCCCTGCCCGGGCCCGGCGGCTCGGCGACGGTCGGCGAGCGCCGCGAGCTGCTCGGCGGGAAGGGCGCCGACCAGGCGGTGGCGCTGGCGCAGCTCGGCGTGCCGGTGGCGCTGGTCGGAGTCGTGGGCGACGACCCCGCGGGCACCCAGGCGGTCGCGCAGGCCGCGGCCGACGGCATCGACGTCTCCGCCGTGGTGCGCCGCCGCGGCGCCGCCACCGCGCTGCTGGTCGACCTGGTGGAGGACGGCGGGGTGAGTCGGCTGCTCGAGGACGTGCCCGACGCCGTCCTGCTCACCCCGGACGACGTCGCCGCGGCCACCGACCAGCTCGCCGCCGCGCAGGTGGTGAGCCTGCAGCTGCAGCAGCCGGGGGCCGCCGTGGTCGCCGCGCTGCAGCGGGTGCCCGAGGGCGCGGTGGTCGCTGTCGACGGTGCGCCGGAGGACGACGCGACCCGCGACGCGGTGCTGGCCCGGGCCGACGTGGTGCGCGCCGACGCCACCGAGGCGCGGCAGCTCGCCGGTCGGGACCTGTCCGGGGTGGACGACGCCCGGGACGTGGCGGCCGAGCTGCTCACCGCCGGGGCGCGGGTGGTCGCTGGGCGTGGGGGAGGAGTGCGATCTGGTCGCGTGGCGGGCCGGGCCGCGGTTCGGCGTCGCCGCGGAGGAGCTGGAGGTCGACCCCGGCTGGGCCGACGGCGACGTCCTGGTCCCGTCGCTCGGCGAGGAGCCCGTGGACCCGACCGGGGGTGGGGACGCCTACGTCGCCACGCTCGTCGCGACGCTGCTCGGTGGTGCTCCCCCGGAGGACGCCGCCTGGGCCGCGTCGGCCGCCGCCGCCCTGACCGTGGCGCACGCCGGCGGCCGCCCGCAGCTGGACCCCGGCGCACTGGGGGACGTCGTGCGCCGGGTACGGAGGCGCTGAGCTCCCGGTTAGGGTCCCAGCGGTACCGACGGACGGGGTGGACCGAGGGGTGGGCATGAGCGAGATCGACCGGATGCTGGCGGCCAACGCCGAGTGGGCGCAGCGGTTCCCCGGCTCGAAGGACGTACGTCCGGCCCGCCGCGTCGCCGTGGTGGCGTGCATGGACTCCCGGATGCCCCTGTTCCAGATGCTCGGCCTCGAGGTCGGCGACGCGCACGTCATCCGCAACGCCGGCGGCGTGATCACCGAGGACGTCGTCCGCTCGCTCACGGTCTCGCAGCACGTGCTGGGCACCCGCGAGATCCTGCTGGTGCACCACACCCAGTGCGGTCTGCAGGCCACCGACGACAACTCGTTCGCCGACCTGGTGGAGCAGGCCACCGGGCGCCGCCCACCGTGGGCGGTGCGCGCCTTCCGCGACGCCGACGAGGACGTGCGCGAGTCGATGCGGTTGATCCACGAGAGCCCCTACCTGCTCTCCCGCGAGGTCCGGGGCACCGTCTACGACGTCGACACCGGGGTGCTCCGCGAGATACAGGACCCCGCTGCCCCCCACCACTCGCAGGCTCGCGGTGGGCCCCTGCAGCGGGGCCAGGACCGATAGGACCCTGCGGCGCTGGTATCGTGGTCGGCTGGTGCGCGCGGCCGGCTGGTGTCCGCGTGCCGCACCGTCTCCCGTGCTCGGTGAGGCGATCCCACCAGCCGATCCGACGACGACGGAGGACACGAGCGCCGTGCGCACGTACACCCCGAAGCCCGGCGACGTCAGCCGGGCCTGGCACGTCATCGACGCCACCGACGTGGTGCTCGGTCGACTGGCCAGCCAGACCGCGATCCTGCTCCGCGGCAAGCACAAGCCCCAGTACGCCCCGCACGTGGACGTCGGCGACTTCGTCGTCATCGTCAACGCCGGCAAGGTGGCCCTGACCGGCTCCAAGCGGGACGAGAAGATCGCCTACCGCCACTCCGGCTACCCGGGTGGCCTCAAGCGGATCCCCGTCGGCGACCAGCTGCGCACGCACCCCGACCGCGTCATCGAGCGCGCCATCAAGGGCATGCTGCCGCACAACAGCCTGGGCCGTCAGATGCTCAAGAAGCTGAAGGTGTACGCCGGGCCCGAGCACCCGCACGCCGCTCAGCAGCCCCAGCCCTTCGAGATCAAGCAGGTGGCCCAGTGACGACCGCCCTCTCCGTGACCGACGCCGAGGGGCGTCCGGTGCAGACCGTCGGCCGCCGCAAGGAGGCCGTCGTCCGCGTGCGACTGCTGCCGGGCACCGGCCAGTTCCGCCTCAACGGCCGCACCATCGAGCAGTACTTCCCGAACAAGGTGCACCAGCAGCTCATCCGTGAGCCGCTGGTCACCGTCGAGCGGGCCGAGCAGTACGACGTCGTCGGCATCCTCCGGGGTGGCGGCGTCAGCGGTCAGGCCGGCGCCCTGCGCCTGGCGATCGCCCGCGCCCTGGTCGAGGTCGACGCCGAGGACCGTCCGGCCCTCAAGAAGGCCGGCTTCCTCACCCGCGACGCCCGCGTCACGGAGCGCAAGAAGTACGGGCTCAAGAAGGCCCGCAAGGCGCCTCAGTACTCCAAGCGCTGACCGGTACGCCCGTGGGTCGCCTCTTCGGGACCGACGGCGTCCGGGGTCGGGCCAACGCCGACCTCACGCCGGAGTTGGCCCTCTCGGTGGCACGTGCTGCCGCCGGCGTGCTCGCCGACCGCGACGGGACCCAGCGTCCCGTCGCGGTCGTCGGCCGTGACCCCCGCGCCAGCGGGGAGATGCTCGAGGCCGCCGTGGTGGCGGGCCTCGCCAGCGCCGGTGCGCAGGTGCTGCGGGCCGGGGTGCTGCCCACCCCGGCGATCGCGCACCTCACCGCGCACACCGGCGCGGACCTCGGCGTGATGATCTCCGCCAGTCACAACCCGATGCCCGACAACGGCATCAAGCTCTTCAGCCGGGGCGGCCACAAGCTGCCCGACGCGGTGGAGGCCGCCATCGAGCAGGCCGTGACCGCCGGTGAGACCGACGGGCCGCGCCCCACCGGCGCCGAGATCGGCCGGGTCTCCGACCTCACCGACGCCGGCGCGGTCTACGTCGAGCACCTGCTCTCGACCGTCGAGCGGCCCCTGTCGGGCCTCACCCTCGTCGTCGACTGCGCCCACGGCGCCGCCGCGGTGTGCGCGCCCGAGGTCTACCGGCGCGCCGGGGCCACCGTGCACGTCATCGGTGGCGAGCCCGACGGCTGGAACATCAACGACGGCATCGGCTCCACGCACCTCGGCCCGCTGACCGAGGCCGTGCGGGCGCACGGCGCCGACCTCGGCATCGCGCACGACGGCGACGCCGACCGCTGCCTGGCCGTCACCGCCGAGGGCGACGTCGTCGACGGCGACGCGATCCTCGCCATCTGCGCGCTCGGGCTGCACGAGCACGGCCGGCTCACCGGCGACACCGTCGTCGCCACGGTCATGAGCAACCTCGGCTTCCACCACACCATGCGCGACGCCGGCATCGCCGTGCACACCACCGCCGTCGGCGACCGGTACGTGCTCGAGGCGCTGCGGGCGCAGGGGCTGAGCCTGGGTGGCGAGCAGAGCGGCCACCTGGTGTTCCTCGACCACGCGACGACCGGCGACGGGCTGCTCACCGGCCTGTCGCTGCTGTCCCGGATGGCCGAGACCGGCTCGTCGCTGGCCGAGCTGGCCTCGGTGGTCCACCGGCTGCCGCAGACCCTGGTCAACGTGCCGGTGCGCGACCGGCTGGCGGTCGTGGAGAGCGACGAGGTGGCCGCCGCGGTCAACCTGTGCGAGGCCGAGCTGGGGGACGACGGCCGGGTGCTGCTGCGCCCCTCGGGCACCGAGCAGCTCGTGCGCGTGATGGTCGAGGCGCCCACCCAGGAGCGCGCCGACGCCATCGCGAGGCGCCTCGCCGACATCGTCGCCGCCGTGGACTGACACACCTGTCACATCTGTCGTTCCCACTCGTGTGAGGGACGGACGGGTCCGGTCCCGCCGGTAACCTCCTTGGAATGTGCGGCATCGTGGGATACGTCGGCCCGCAGAACGCCCTGGACGTCGTCCTGGAGGGTCTGCGCCGGCTGGAGTACCGGGGGTACGACTCGGCGGGCGTCGCCGTCCTCGCTGACGGTCGGCAGGCGACGGCGAAGAAGGCCGGCAAGCTGGCCAACCTGGAGAAGGTCCTCGCGGACCAGCCCCTGCCCGAGTCGACGATCGGCATCGGGCACACCCGCTGGGCGACGCACGGTGGGCCGACCGACCGCAACGCCCACCCGCACCTGTCCGCGGACGGCAGGGTCGCGGTCATCCACAACGGGATCATCGAGAACTTCGCCGCGCTGCGCGCCGAGTGCGAGTCGGCCGGCGTCGAGTTCTCCTCCGAGACCGACACCGAGGTCGCCGCGCACCTGCTGGCGACGACCTACGCCGGGACGCCGGAGGGCCCCGGCCGCCTGGCCGCGGCGATGCGCGCCGTCAGCCGCCGTCTCGAGGGCGCCTTCACCCTGGTCGCCTCGCACGCCGACGAGCCCGACACCCTGGTCGCCTCCCGTCGCAACAGCCCGCTGGTCGTGGGCGTCGGCGACAGGGAGTACTTCCTCGGCTCCGACGTCGCCGCCTTCATCGCGCACACCCGCGAGGCCCGCGAGCTGGGCCAGGACCAGGTCGTGGAGATCCACCGGGAGCGCGGGGTCACCGTCACCGACTTCGACGGCACGGTCGTCGAGCCCACGGCCTACACCGTCGACTGGGACGCCGCGGCCGCCGAGAAGGGCGGTCACGACTGGTTCATGCTCAAGGAGATCGCCGAGCAGCCGCAGGCGGTCGCCGACACCCTGCTGGGCCGGCTCGGCGAGGACGGGCGGCTGGTGCTCGACGAGGTACGCCTGCCCGACCAGGACCTGCGCGACATCGACAAGGTCTTCGTCGTCTCCTGCGGGACCTCGTACCACGCCGGCCTGATCGCCAAGTACGCCATCGAGCACTGGACCCGCATCCCGGTCGAGGTCGAGGTGGCCAGCGAGTTCCGCTACCGGGACCCGGTGCTCGACCGCTCCACGCTGGTCGTCGTCATCAGCCAGTCCGGCGAGACGATGGACACCCTCATGGCCCTGCGCCACGCCCGCGACCAGAAGGCCCGCACGCTGGCCATCTGCAACGTCAACGGCTCGACCATCCCGCGCGAGTCCGACGCCGTCCTCTACACCCACGCCGGCCCCGAGATCGCCGTCGCGTCGACCAAGAGCTTCCTGGCGCAGATCGTCGCCTGCTACCTGGTCGGCCTCTTCCTCGCCCAGATCCGCGGCATCAAGTACGCCGACGAGGTCGCCGCGATCGTCGAGGACATCCGCGGCCTGCCGCAGGCCGTCGAGCAGGTGCTCGCGCAGATGGAGCCGGTGCGCGCGCTGGGCCGGACGCTGGCCGACGCCGACACGATCCTGTTCCTCGGCCGGCACGTGGGCTTCCCCGTGGCGCTGGAGGGCGCGCTCAAGCTCAAGGAGCTCGCCTACATCCACGCCGAGGGCTTCGCCGCCGGTGAGCTCAAGCACGGGCCGATCGCGCTGATCGACCAGGGCACGCCGGTCGTGGTCGTCGTCCCCTCGCCGCGCTCGCGGGAGTCGGTGCACGGCAAGGTCGTGTCCAACATCCAGGAGGTGCGGGCCCGTGGGGCACGCACCATCGTGATCGCCGAGGAGGGGGACGACGACGTCCTGCCCTACGCCGACCACGTCATCCGGGTGCCCCGCACGCCGACGCTGCTGGCACCGATCGTGACGACGGTGCCGCTGCAGGTGCTCGCCTGCGAGATCGCCGACTGCCGCGGCTACGACGTCGACCAGCCGCGCAACCTGGCCAAGAGCGTCACCGTCGAGTAGGAGGACCCCGCGTCCCCCCCATCCCTCGCACGCTCGGGCGGGGCCCTGACGCGGGGCCGTCCCAGGACGTCACCACGCCCGGGCCGCCTGCCCAGGGCCTCCCGCCGGACGGCGCGGCGGACGGCGGCACGGCAGACTGACCCGGTGATCATCGGGGTCGGGATCGACGTGGTGCCGGTCGACCGCTTCGCCGAGTCCCTGACCCGCACCCCGGGCCTGCGGGACCGGCTGTTCACCGCCGCGGAGCAGCAGACACCGCGAGGCGCGCCGCGCAGCGGTGAGTCGCTGGCCGCCCGGTTCGCCGCCAAGGAGGCCGTCGCCAAGGCCCTCGGCGCGCCCGGCGACCTGCACTGGCACGACGCCGAGGTCACCGTCGGCGACCACGGCCGGCCGTACCTGACGGTCCGCGGGACGGTGGCCGGCCGCGCGGCGCAGCTCGGCGTCACCTCCTGGCACGTCTCGCTCAGCCACGACGGCGGCATCGCCTCGGCGGTGGTGGTCGCCGAGGGCGTGCTGCGGGGGGAGGAGGCGTGATCGGGCTGTACACGGCCGCCGAGGTGCGCGCGGCCGAGGAACCCCTCCTGGCCGCCACCCCGGAGGGCACGCTGATGCAGCGGGCCGCGACCGGCCTGGCCACCGTCTGCCTGGGGCTGCTCGGCCGCGTGCACGGCACCCGCGTCACCGTCCTCGCCGGCGCCGGCAACAACGGCGGGGACGCCCTCTTCGCCGGCGCCCACCTGGCCCGCCGCGGCGCCCGGGTGACCGCCGTCCTGCTCGACCCGGAGCGGGCGCACGCCGCCGGCCTGGTCGCACTGCGCACCGCGGGCGGGTGGGTCACCGGCCCCGACGGGCCCACCGGGCTGGAGCGCGCCGACCTCGTCCTCGACGGGATCGTCGGCATCGGCGGTCGCGGGGGCCTCCGTCCGCCGGCTGCCGCGCTGGTCGAGCGGGCTGCCACGGGGCCGGGGTTGATGGTCGCCGTCGACCTCCCCAGCGGGGTGGACGCCGACACCGGCGCGGTGCCCGGGGCGGCGTTCCCGGCGCAGCACACGGTCACCTTCGGCGCGCTCAAGACCGGGCTGGTGGTGGGGGAGGGCCGCGGGTACGCCGGCCGGGTCCACCTGGTCGACATCGGGCTGGACCTGCCACCGGCGGGGGTGCACCAGCTGACCGACGCCGACGTCGCGGCCCGCGTCCGCCCGCCGCACGCCGGCGACGACAAGTACACGCAGGGCGTGGTCGGGATCGTCGCCGGCTCCTCGACCTACCCGGGTGCCGCCGTGCTGTGCACGGGCGCGGCGCTGCGCGCCCGCCCGGGGCTGGTCCGCTACGCCGGGACGGCGGCCGCCGGCGTGCGGGCCGCCTGGCCGGAGACGATCGTCACCGAGGGGCGGCCCGCCGATGCGGGACGGGTGCAGGCGTGGGTGGTCGGCCCCGGGATGGGCACCGACGACGACGCGCGCAGCGTGCTGGCCGAGGTGTTGGCCACCGACCTGCCGGTGCTCGTGGACGCGGACGCGCTGACGATGGCCGCGCAGCAGCCGGACCTGGTGCGACGGCGATCGGCGCCGACCGTGCTGACCCCGCACGACCGCGAGTACGCGCGGTTCGGATCGGCCCGGGGCGGCGGCGCGGGTGGGGGCACAGTGGGCGAGGACCGGGTCGGCGCGGCCCGCCGGCTGGCCGCCGACCTGGGCGCCGTCGTCCTGCTCAAGGGCGACGCGACCGTCGTGGCCGCGCCGGACGGCGCCGCCTACGTCAACGGCACCGGCACGCCGTGGCTGGCCACGGCCGGCACCGGCGACGTCCTCTCCGGGCTCACCGGCGCGCTGCTGGCCACCGGCCTGCCGGCCGTCGAGGCCGCGGCGGTCGGCGCGCACGTGCACGGGCGGGCCGGGCAGCTGGCGGCGGAGGAGGGGCCGCTGATCGCGAGCGACCTGGTCCGCTTCCTGCCGGCCACGCTGGCCCGCCTGCGGCGGGCGCCCGCGGACCGGCTGGGAGACTCGGGCGTGTGAACGATCGAGCCCGGGCCGAGGTGGTCGTCGACCTCGACGCCATCGCCGCGAACACCGCGGCGCTGCGCGCGCGCGTCGGCCGCCCGTTGATGGCGGTGGTGAAGGCCGACGGCTACGGCCACGGCCTGGTCCCGGCCGCGCGCGCGGCGCTGGCCGGGGGCGCCGACGCGCTGGGCGTCGCGGTGCTGGAGGAGGCGCTGGCGCTGCGCGCGGCCGGCGTCGCCGCTCCGCTGCTGGCCTGGTTGCACACCCCCGGCACCGACTACGCCGCGGCGCTCACCGCGGACGTCGAGGTGTCGGTCAACGCCGGGTGGGCCCTGGCCGAGGTGGTCGCCGCCGCCCGCGCCACGGGGCGCACCGCCGCGGTGCACCTGTTCGCCGACACCGGGCTCTCCCGCGAGGGCGCCACCGAGGCCGAGTGGCCCGGCCTGGTCGCCGCCGCGGCGCGGGCGCAGGCCGACGGCGACGTGGCCGTGGTGGGCCTGTGGAGCCACATGGCCTACGCCGACGCGCCGACCCACCCGACGATCGGCGCGCAGGTGCGGGTGTTCGAGGAGGCGGTGGCGCTCGCCCGGGCTGCGGGGCTGAGGGAGGCCCGGTTGCACCTGGCCAACTCCGCGGCGACGGTCGCGCTGCCCGACACCTGGTACGACATGGTCCGCCCCGGCATCGCCGTCTACGGGCTGGACCCGCTCGGCGGGGACCCGGCCGCGCACGGGCTGCGGCCGGCGATGACGGTGCGGGCCCGCGCCGCGCTGACCAAGCGGGTGCCCGCCGGCGTCGGCGTCTCCTACGGCCACACCTACTTCCCCGAGAGCGAGACGACGCTGCTGCTGGTTCCGGTCGGCTACGCCGACGGCGTGCCGCGCGCGGCGGGCAACCGGGCACCGGTCCTGGCCGCCGGGGCGCACCGGACGATCGCCGGGCGCGTCTGCATGGACCAGTTCGTGCTCGACGTCGGCGACGCCGAGGTGCACGCGGGTGACGAGGTCGTGCTGTGGGGGCCGGGGGACGGCGGTGAGCCGACGGCGCAGGACTGGGCCGACGCGGTCGACACCATCCACTACGAGCTGGTCACCCGGATCGGCGGCCGCTTCACCCGCCGCTACGTCGGCTCGGCGGGGGCGGTCTGATGGCGGCGAAGCGGCACCCGAGGCCGCGCCGGCAGGCTCCACCGCGGTCGCACTCCCGCGCCGGGGTGCTCGGTGCCGTCCTCGGCCTGGCCGCGGCCGGCACCGCCGTCGGCGTCGCGGTCAGCCGGGCCGCCGCCCGGCGGGTGGGCGCCGAGCGGCTGGGCTCGGCGGCCGGCCTGCCGCCGGGGGCGACGGACGCCGAGCTGCGCGAGGACGACCCGCTCGGCCCGGCGTCCCGGCGCGCCGACCGCACCGCGCTCGTCGCCGCTGATGACGGCGTGCTGCTGGCGGTGGAGGAGGTCGGTCCGACCGACGCCCCGCTGACCGTGGTCTTCTGCCACGGCTACTCGCTGTCGATGGCGTCGTGGACCTTCCAGCGGCGGGCGCTGGGGGCGGCGCTGGCCACCGCCAACGGCTCGCGCCCGACGGCGCGGCTGGTCTTCTACGACCAGCGCGGGCACGGCGCCTCCGGCCGCGGGCCGGCCGAGCACTCGACCATGGAGCAGCTGGGCCGCGACCTGGACGCGGTGCTGCGCGCGCGGGTGCCCTCCGGGCCGGTGGTGCTCGTCGGGCACTCCATGGGCGGGATGACCGTGATGGCGCTGGCCGAGGTGCGCCCGGAGCTGTTCGGTGAGCGGGTGGTCGGGGTGGCGCTGATGAGCACCTCCAGCGGCAACCTCGCCGACCTCGACTTCGGCATGCCGGAGCTGCTCACCCGGCTGCGGGCGGCGGTGCTGCCGATCGCGGCGTTCACCATGCGCCGCCGTCCCGGCTTCGCCGAGCGCACCCGCCGGCTGGCCGCCGACCTCATCTCGCACGTCACCTGGTCGCTGTCGTTCGCGTCCAAGGACGTCGACCCGGCGCTCGGCCGCTACGTCGACTCGATGATCGCGGGCACCCCGGTCGAGGTGATCGCGGAGTTCTACCCGGCGCTGGCCGGCCTGGACGAGACGGCGGCCCTCGAGCCGCTGCGCGCCGTCCCGGTGCTGGTGCTGACCGGCGACAGGGACACGCTGATCCCGCCGGAGCACAGCGACACGCTCGTGGAGCTGCTCGGCGGGCCCGGTGCGCCGGACCTCGAGTACGTCGTCGTCCACGAGGCGGGCCACATGGTGCCGCTGGAGAAGCCCGACGAGGTGACCACCGCGCTGTCGGCGCTGCTGCGCCGGGTGGCCGCCGACCTCCCGACGGGAGCGGGACGGTGACCCGGCCGCCCCGCTTCGACGCCGCCGCCGAGGAGGTCGCCCGCACCGCGGCCGCGGCTCCCGACTGGGGGGCGCTGGCCGCCGCGGCCCGCCCGTGCGTGGCCTGTCCCGAGCTGGCCGCCACCCGGCAGCACGTGGTCGTGGGCGACCCCCCGGCCGGCGGGCGCCCGCGCTTCGCGCTGGTCGGCGAGGCACCGGGGGCGAACGAGGACGAGACCGGTCGGCCGTTCGTGGGGAAGTCCGGTCAGCTGCTCGACCAGCTGCTGGCCGAGGCCGGGCTGGACCGCGCCGAGGCCGCCGTGCTCAACATCGTGAAGTGCCGCCCGCCGGGCAACCGGACGCCGAAGGCCCCGGAGGTGGCCCGCTGCAGCGGCTGGCTGCGGCGCCAGCTGGAGCTGCTGGACCCGCCGGTCGTCGTCGCGCTGGGGCTCTCGTCGGCCAAGTGGTTCCTCGGTCCGCGCACCGTGCTGGCGCAGGCCCGCGGCCGGGCGCACGACGTCGACGGCCGGGCGGTCTGGGCCACCTACCACCCGTCGGCGGCGATCCGGTTCGGCCCGAACGGGGCGCCGCGGGCCGGGCTGCTCGCCGACCTCACCGCGGTCGCGGGGAGCCTGGCGTGAGGCGCGAGCACGTGCTGCCGACCCCGGACGACACCCGCGCGCTCGGCGCTGCGCTGGCCGAGCTGGTGCGCGCCGGCGACCTGGTGGTGCTGGTCGGTCCGCTGGGTGCGGGCAAGACGGCGCTGACCCAGGGCATGGGCGAGGCGCTCGGCGTGCGCGAGCCGGTCACCTCCCCGACGTTCGTCATCTCCCGCGTGCACCGCGGCGGCCGGCTGCCGCTGGTGCACGTCGACGCCTACCGCCTCGGCGGGGTCGCCGACGTCGACGACCTCGACCTCGACGCGTCCACCGAGGAGTCGGTGACCGTCGTCGAGTGGGGGCAGGGGCTGGTCGAGCAGCTGGCCGACGAGCACCTGGAGGTGCGGCTGGACCGCCGCGACGACGACGTCCGGACGGCGCTGCTCGTGCCGCACGGCCCCGACTGGGCGCAGCGGCTCGACGGCGCCGCGTGACGCGCGGTCGGCACCACGTCGTCGCCGCGGTCCTCGTCCGCGGGACCACGGTGCTGATGGGCCACCGGTCGCCGGACCGGCGCTGGTACCCCGACGTGTGGGACCTCCCGGGCGGCCACGTCGAGCCGGGGGAGGACGAGCCCGCCGCGCTGACCCGGGAGCTGCGCGAGGAGGTCGGCGTCGTCCCCCGGGACCCGGTGCCGCTGACCCGGCTCGAGGACGGTGAGCTGCGCCTGTCCCTCTGGGCGGTCCGCGCGTGGGACGGCGAGCCGCGCAACCTGCAGCCGCACGAGCACGACGAGCTGCGCTGGGTGACGGCCGCGGACCTGCGGGGGCTGCGCCTGGCGCACCCGGCCTACGTCGACGTGGTCCGGCGGGCGGTCGCGGGAGCCCGTCGGGCCGCGGGACTAACCTGACCGGTCGTGCTCGTCCTCGCCCTCGACACCGCCACGCCGACGCTGGTCGCCGGCCTCGCCCGGTGGTCCCCGGACGGCGCCGCCGAGGTCCTCGCCGAACGGGCGATCCCCTCGGGCAACCGGCACGCCGAGCTGCTCACCGTCGCGGTCACCGAGGTGCTGCGCGACGTCGGTCTCGCGTTCGGCGGCGTCGAGGCGGTCGTGACCGGGCTGGGTCCCGGACCGTTCACCGGGCTGCGGGTCGGGGTGGTCACCGCCGCGGCGATCGGCGACGCCCGCGGCCTGCCCGTGGTGGGGGTCTGCTCGCTGGACGCGGTCGGCTCCGGCGCCCGCACCGTGGTGACCGACGCCCGCCGCAAGGAGGTCTACTGGGCCGCCTACGCAGCCGACGGCTCACGCACCGGCGGTCCGGGTGTGTCGCGCCCGGAGGAGCTGACGGTCGCCGGCCCCGTCGTCGGCGACGCCCGGTTCGCCGAGCGGCTGGGCGTCGAGGTCACCCCGGCCGAGGTCACGACGGCGGGGCTGGTCCGGGCGGCCGCGCCCCAGCTGGCCGACCCGTCGTCCGCCGGCCCGCTCGTCCCGCTGTACCTCCGCCGCCCGGACGCCGTCCCCCCGACGTCGTTCAAGCCGGTGACCACCGCATGAGCGCGCGGCTGCGCCCGATGCGGCTGGCCGACCTGGACGCCGTCCTGGAGCTCGAGGAGCAGCTGTTCGCCCCGGACACCTGGACCCGGGCGATGTACTGCGACGAGCTCTCCCGCACCGACACCCGCTCCTACCTGGTGGCCGAGGACGGCGACCGGGTCGTCGGCTACGCCGGGCTGATCGCCTACGACGACGAGGCGCACGTGGCGACCATCGGCGTCGCCCCGGACCGGCAGGGCGAGGGGATCGGCGCCGCGCTGCTGGACGCGCTGCTGGCCGAGGCCGACCGGCGCAGCCCCGTGGTGCTGCTGGAGGTGCGGGCCGACAACGAGGTGGCGCAGGGGCTGTACCGGCGGCGCGGGTTCACCGAGATCGGCCGGCGCCCGCGCTACTACCAGCCGAGCGGCACGGACGCCGTCGTGATGAAGCGGGAGGTGCTGCGTGGCTGACGAGCCGCTGGTACTCGGGTTCGAGACCTCGTGCGACGAGACCGGCGTCGGCCTGGTCCGCGGGCGGACGCTGCTGTCGGACGCCCTGGCCACCTCCGTGGCCGAGCACGAGCGCTTCGGCGGGGTCGTGCCGGAGATCGCCTCGCGGGCCCACCTGGAGGCGATGGTGCCGACCGTGCACCGGGCGCTGGCCGAGGCCGGGGTGAACGCCTCCGACGTGGACGCGGTCGCGGTGACCGCCGGCCCCGGGCTGACCGGCGCGCTGCTGGTCGGGCTGGCCGCGGCCAAGGCCTACGCGCTCGCGCTGGACAAGCCGCTGTACGGCGTCAACCACCTGGCCGCGCACGTCGCCGTCGACGAGCTGCAGCACGGCAGGCTGGCCGAGCCGTCCCTGGCGCTGCTGGTCTCCGGCGGGCACAGCTCGCTGCTGCTGGTGCCCGATCTCGCCCGCGAGGTGCAGTCGCTGGGCCGCACCATCGACGACGCGGCGGGGGAGGCCTTCGACAAGGTGGCCCGCGTGCTCGGCCTGCCGTTCCCCGGCGGCCCGCCGATCGACAGGGCCGCGCGCGAGGGGGACCCGGCGGCGATCGGCTTCCCGCGCGGGCTCACCGGACCCCGCGACGCCCCCTACGACTTCTCGTTCTCCGGCCTGAAGACCGCCGTCGCCCGGTGGGTCGAGGCCCGGCAGCGGGCGGGGGAGCCGGTGCCGGTGGCCGACGTCGCGGCGTCGTTCCAGGAGGCGGTCGCCGACGTGCTGACCGCCAAGGCGGTGCGCGCGTGCCGCGACCACGGCGTCGACCACCTGGTGCTCGGCGGCGGGGTGGCGGCGAACTCACGGCTGCGCGCGCTGGCCGAGGAGCGGTGCGCCGCGGCCGGCATCGTGCTGCGGGTGCCCAGCCCGCGGCTGTGCACCGACAACGGCGCGATGGTCGCGGCCCTGGGCTCGCGGCTGGTCGAGGCCGGGGTCGCGCCCTCGTCCCCGGACGTCGGCGCGGACAGCTCGCTGCCGATCGACGTCGTCACCCGCTGAGCGGCGCCTCCGCGCGCGTGGTGGGTCCGCGCGTGGTGGGTCCGCGCGTGGTGGGTCATCGCCGCCCCGGCCCGCGGCCGACCGTGACGGAGATCAGCAGGAGCTTGACCAACCAGTCGCCGGCGTGGATGGCGGCCAGCTGCCAGGGCACCTTCTCGTGCACCACCGAGCCGGTGAGCAGGACGACGGGGAACGCTCCCCACAGGCCCAGCCCCAGGCGTGCCGCGCTGCCCCGGTCCCGCGCTCCGGTGGACCCGGAGAGGAGGGCCACGGCGGTGGCCACCGCCCCGCTGCGGGCGAGCTCCACCGGCAGCACCCAGGCCGCGGGTGCTCCGCCGTCGGCGTAGGCCTCGTCCAGCTCCGCGAGCCGGTCGCCCCAGGCCGTGTACCAGGCGACGCTGGCCAGCACGGATCCGCCGGCTGCGAGGCCGACCCTCCGCAGGTCGACGTGCGTGTCCGGTCGGTCCATGCGTCCTCCTCGGATCCCGGGTCCTCGGGGGTGTGGACCCGGGCGGCCGTGCGGACTCATCGGTCGGAGAGGTCGCACACCAGGGCGGTGGGGGCTCCGGCGACCCGGGTGACGACGACGGTCGCCGTCCCCGCGCCCTCCCCGCGCAGCTGGCGGGCGACGGTCTCCGGCTCGATCGCCGAGCCGCGCTTCTTGACCACCACCCGGCCGACACCGCGCGTCCGCAGCAGGGCCTTGAGCCTCCTGAGGTTGAACGGCAGCACCTCGTCGACCCGGTACGAGGACACCCAGGGGGAGCCGGTCGGCCCGTCGGAGGTCAGGTAGGCGATCGTCGGGTCGACCAGCGTCGCGCCGAGGTCGGTGGCGACCAGCGACACCAGGCCCGAGCGGATCACCGCCGGGTCCGGCTCGTGCAGCCAGCCCCGCACCGGTCCGGACGGCGCGGGCCCGGGGTCGGCGGCGGCGGCCAGCTCCAGGACGTCGTCCCCGCGGACCAGCGACGCGCGCCGCCAGACCGTCGACACCGCGCGCCCCCACAGCAGCGCCTCGACGATCGACCCGCCGGCCGACACCCACTCCGCCTCGACGCCGTCCGGCACCCGCTCGTGGTCCAGGCCCGGCGCCACCTTGACCACCGTGCGCGGCACCCGGTCCAGCAGCGCCGCCACCGTCGCCCAGGGCGGCGACCAGCGGTCCGGGTCCAGCTGCCGTCGTCCGCCGGCCCGCCGCGCGGGGTCCAGGACGGCGGTGCCGCAGCCGGCCACCTCGCGGCCGCGGGCCGCGTCGACGAGCTCGACGGCGTCGCCGGCGACCACCCACACCCGGTCGGCCACCCCGAGGGCCTCGGCGTTGGCGGCGGTCAGCTCGCGGGCCAGCGGGTCGAGGTCGACGGCGAGCACGCTGGCCCCGGCCCGCGCGAGCGCCACCGTGTCGGTGCCGGAGGCGCAGCCGAGGTCGGCGGCCGAGTCGGCGTCGTCGGCGAGCAGGCGCCGCGCCCGCCGCGCGGCCAGCGCGGGCCGGCCGGCCTGCTCGAGGGTGTCGGCGGTGAGGAAGAGGACGTCGGCGTCGGCGCCGAACACCGGCCGCGCCCGCGCGCGCAGCCGCGCCAGCTCCCAGGCCGGGCCGGCGTGTCCCGCACCGACCTGAGCCCGCAGCCGGGCCAGGGCGGGCAGCACGTCGAGGCCCTGGTCCACCAGCTCGGCGGCGAGCGCGGTGGCCGCCGCCCCCTCGGGCGTGCGCAGCCAGCGGAGCTGCTCGAGCGCGTCGTCGGGCACGCGGCACAGCGTGGCGCACGGGTGCCTCGCCCTCCTCGGGGGCCCGGTTGAGAGGCTGGCACTCTCCTGGGTAGAGTGCCAATCGACACGGGCACGGGCGCCTGACCCCCGCGACGGCAGGCACCGGCACCGTGCCACAGCATCAGTGCACAACCCACCAGCCGTCCGATCCCGAAGGGGGCGTCGCTGACGTGACGACCGCTACCAAGGTCAACATCAAGCCGCTGGAGGACCGCGTCGTGGTCCAGGCCAACGAGGCCGAGACCACCACCGCCTCCGGTCTGGTCATCCCGGACACCGCCAAGGAGAAGCCGCAGGAGGGCACGGTCGTGGCCGTGGGCCCCGGTCGCGTCGACGACAACGGCAACCGCGTCCCGCTCGACGTCAACGTCGGCGACGTGGTCATCTACTCGAAGTACGGCGGCACCGAGGTGAAGTACGCCGGCGAGGAGTACCTGGTGCTCTCCGCCCGCGACCTGCTCGCCGTCGTGGAGAAGTAGGAGGACCCCGTCCTCCTCATCCCTCGCGAGCTCGGGACGAGCCTCGGGACGGGGCCAGCGTCTGGTTCCGTCCCGAGGACGACCCGCCTCTGCACCGACCGCCCCGGCGACCCGAACTGACCGGGTCCCGGGGCGGTCGTCGTCCGGGCTCACACCCGCCCGTTCCACCCGCACCCTGATCGGAAGGGCCCATGGCCAAGATCATCAAGTTCAACGAGGACGCCCGCCGCGCGCTCGAGCGCGGGGTGGACAAGCTCGCCGACGCGGTCAAGGTGACCCTCGGTCCGCGCGGGCGCAACGTCGTCCTCGACAAGAAGTTCGGCGCCCCGACCATCACCAACGACGGCGTGACGATCGCCCGTGAGGTCGAGCTCGAGGACCCGTACGAGAACCTCGGCGCCCAGCTGGCCAAGAACGTCGCCACCAAGACCAACGACGTCGCCGGCGACGGCACCACCACCGCCACCGTGCTGGCCCAGGCCCTGGTGCACGAGGGCATGCGCAACGTCGCCGCGGGCGCCAGCCCGACGGCGCTCGGCGCCGGCATGCGCGCCGCCGCGGACGCGGTCTCCAAGGCCCTCGACGAGGTCGCCATCCCGGTCTCCGACCAGCAGGCCATCGCCGGCGTCGCGACCGTCTCCGCGCAGGACGCCGAGGTCGGCGAGCTCATCGGCCAGGCCATGGAGAAGGTCGGCAAGGACGGCGTCATCACCGTCGAGGAGAGCACCACCCTCTCCACCGAGCTCGACGTCACCGAGGGCGTGCAGTTCGACAAGGGCTACCTCTCGCCCTACTTCGTCACCGACCAGGAGGCGATGGAGGCCGTTCTCGAGGACGCCCTCGTGCTGCTGGTCAGCGGCAAGATCAGCGCGCTGGCCGACCTGCTCCCGCTGCTGGAGAAGGTCCTCTCCACCGGCGGCCGGCCGCTGCTGATCGTCGCCGAGGACGTCGAGGGCGAGGCGCTGTCCACCCTCGTCGTCAACTCGATCCGCAAGACCATCAAGGTCGTCGCGGTGAAGTCGCCGTACTTCGGCGACCGCCGCAAGGCGTTCATGACCGACCTCGCCGTCGTCACCGGCGGCCAGGTCGTCAGCGAGGACGTCGGCCTCAAGCTCGACCAGGTCGGCCTCGAGGTCCTCGGCACCGCGCGCCGGGTCACCGTCACCAAGGACGAGACGACGATCGTCGACGGCGGCGGCACCGGTGAGGCCATCGGCGACCGGGTCGCGCAGATCCGCCGCGAGATCGAGGCGACCGACTCCGACTGGGACCGCGAGAAGCTGCAGGAGCGGCTGGCCAAGCTCGCCGGC
The DNA here is from genome assembly GCF_054050595.1 of Geodermatophilus sp. SYSU D00779. Classification (NCBI taxonomy): domain Bacteria; kingdom Bacillati; phylum Actinomycetota; class Actinomycetes; order Geodermatophilales; family Geodermatophilaceae; genus Geodermatophilus; species Geodermatophilus sp. SYSU D00779. Next base: position 616 of record NZ_JBJGZQ010000027.1, on the reverse strand, counting down.
GGCATCGGCGTCATCCGCGTCGGCGCGGCCACCGAGGTCGAGATGAAGGAGAAGAAGCACCGGATCGAGGACGCCATCGCCGCCACCCGCGCCGCGGTGGAGGAGGGCGTCGTCCCCGGTGGTGGTTCGGCGCTGGTCCACGCGGCCGCGGCGGTCGACTCCCTGGACCTCTCCGGTGACGAGCTGACCGGTGCCCGCGTGGTCCGGCGGGCGCTGGACGCCCCGCTGGTCCGGATCGCCGGCAACGCCGGGTTCGAGGGTCAGGTCGTGGTGGCCAAGGTCCGCGAGGCCGGTGCCGGTCAGGGCTTCAACGCCGCGACCGGTGAGTACGGCGACCTGGCCGCCCAGGGCGTCATCGACCCGGTCAAGGTCACCAAGGCCGCGCTGAGCAACGCCGTCTCGATCGCGGCGATGGTGCTGACCACCGACTCCGCCGTCGTCGAGGCGCCGGAGGAGGAGGAGCCGGCTGGGGCCGGGCACCACACCCACGGCCACTCGCACGGCCACGGGCACAGCCACTGAGCTGACGCCCTCGGCGATCAGCTGAGCTGATCACCGCGGCTCCTGGCTCACGAGCAGCGGTGAGCCAGGAGCCGCAACCGTGGGCCAGGACGGC